>NZ_JAAGNZ010000006.1 GCF_010747415.1 Spirosoma agri
TAGCTCGTGGTTAGACTAGCAATCAAAAAGGCTATGATGCCAGCCAGTACAAATTCGCCAGGGCCAATCGAAATATGGTAGGCAAAATCCTGTAACCAGCGCTGCATCGTAAACCAAGCCAGTGGACTCGCTAATAGAATGGACAAGCCAACTAACACCATAAATTGCCTCGATAGCAGGTAGATTAGGCTATACGAGGGAGCACCCATTACTTTACGAACCCCTATTTCCTTAGTTCGCTGAGCGGTGGCAAAAGAAGACAGACCGAATAAACCCAAGCAGGCTACGACAATCGTTAGCAGACTGAAATAGGTAAAGATCCTAACCAGGCGTTGTTCTTGCCGGTATTGCTGAGCAAAGGTGGCATCCAGAAACGTAACCTCAAACGCATGATCCGGCAAGATTTGTTTCCATTGGCTTTCGACTAAGTTAAGCTGATCCCTTAGCGCGCCGGTGGATAAACGTACCAGCACTTTTTCCGGCCCTTGCCAGGCATTGTTTTGCAAGACCATCGGCTCGATTGGCTGTTGGGGGGACTGAAAATGGAAATTCTTGACGACCCCGACCACCCGCCCGCGCCATGTTTCTGCGCCAAGTGGGCCTTGACTGATGCCCTTACCGATGGCGGCTTCTACTTTCCACCCCATCTTGCTCACCAATGCTTCATTGACGAGTACCTCATGGACTACTTCACCGTCCTTATCGCTACTCACCCTGGCATCGACGAAATTCCTACCGGCGAGGAGAGGAATACCCAATACAGTCAGGTAGTTTTCATCTACGTCGATGGAGCGTTGGGGCAGTGGTAGCATTTTTCCGTCTCTTTCCAGATTGAACGCGGACAGATTCATTTCCTGGCTAGGTAGCGAATGGGAGCCGATTAGCGCTACACTCTGTACATACGCTAAGCCGGATAGTGCCTTTTGTAAGGAGGCTATAGTGCCAGTATTAACGGCTTCCTGAGGAACAGCTAACACTAATACCTGTCCCCCTTGAAAGCCCAAATTCTTCTGTTGCAGATAGTGCAATTGCTTATAGACGACCAGTGTGCCAATGATGATGGTAATCGAAATCGTAAACTGAAGCACCACTAGCAACTGACTGATTGGTGCTCGGGCAGATTTGCTGCCCGCACCAAGTTTGCCCTTTAGTGCCGTTACGGGTTGAAAAGAAGCCAGGTAGAAAGCGGGATAGCTCCCGGCTAGAACACCCACGATGACAAAAATAGCGCCCAGCAGGCCCCCCACCGGCCAAGTCAGCAAGGAGGAAAGCGTGAAGTGCATATCCGTTATCTGGTTATAAACGGGTAATAACAGCGTTACCAGTAGCAGCGAGAGCACAATGGCTAGGCCGGTCAACAGTAAAGACTCGCCCAGAAATTGAATCAGCACCTGGAAGCGAGCGGCTCCAATGGCTTTCCGAACGCCCACTTCCCGGCTTCGCCCAACGGATTGAGCCAGAGAAAGATTGATATAATTGATGGAGGCAATCAGCAACAGAAACCCGGCTACCAGCGAGAAGATCAGTAAGTAGGATTGATTGGCTTTGGGTGTATCAAAGAGTTTAGATTCCCCCAAGTGAATGTCCCTCAGGTTTTCTAAGACAAAAGTTATGTGGCCACCCCGTTTGGCAAAGTCCGCTTGAATGGGCTGAGCGACTTGGGCCAGTTTTTGGGAAAAGTCGCTACCACTAGCGGTCTGTTTAAACAACACGTAGCTACTACACCACGCCTGCTTCTCTAGTTTCCCAGGCTCTTGGGCAATCAGTACCTGGAAGGGCATATCGGTGTTGGAGGGGATGTCGCGCAGCACGCCTGTGATCTGATAGCTATTGCCCCCTGACTGGAGCAGTTGACCAACGACCCCTTTGCCTTGGTTCCAGTCGTTACCAAACAATCGCCGGGCTACCCCTTCCGTCATGACGAGCGATCCGGGGCGAACTAAGGCCGTTTTGGGATCACCGGTCAACAGGGGATAGGTAAAGACGGTCAAAAAGGTTGGATCATACACGGTGTACACCTGATCCAGACTAATTACACGTGGCGCTTTAGGGGTTGGCTGAGCGGCAAGTTTAAAGGAAACGTGGCCAGGATTGGCTTGCAGTCGAATGACCTCTTCGACCTCGGGATAGTCGGCCTTTAGCTGCTGGCCAATAAAGTTAGGAGCCCAAGCCGTATGACTTTCTTTTCCATCGACGGTCAATTGAGTCGTTAACTGGAAAATGCGGTTGGCCTTGAGGTGGTAATTATCATAACTAAGTTCATGCTGCACATACAGCATAATCAGCACACAACTGGTTACACTGACGATCAATCCGAGCAGATTAATAAATAAAGCCAGTTTCTGGCGCTTTACACTGCGCCAAGCACTTTTGACGTAATTATTAAGCATGCTATTGGTGAAGCGATTGAGTTTAGCGGCTGGCCCAACGAAGCGGTTGCCATTCGGAGAAGGGATCATGGTACAGATCGGTCATGGTTTTAGGACTATGCGTATAGATGTTATTTTGCGACAAAATCCATAACTCGTATTTTCTTCCAGACTTGGCAAGCTGACGTTGAACCGCTCAATAGCTCGGGTGATCGCCTAAACTATTGTCTCTTTTAATGCCCAAAAATTTAGGCAATGCCATGAGGCTCTTTCGTCTTAGCCGATAGGGTATTTTGAGATTATGGAAGGGGATTAAATTCTTAAAAGGACATGACCTTGTCTTGCCCTCCTGAGAACAGCCTTTAAAAAATGAATGTCAGTTTAAGCGTTTCAAATTATTCCCGGCATTTCTGTCCAGTAAGTTAGCATAGGGGTCTATGCCCACAAATTCCGGCCGGCCCTTTACCTTGACGCTAATCGTATGCGCTCCCGCCTGTAGCTTATACTTATTTACATATAAAGGATTCGTTTGCCGTTGTCCGGCTTTATTAATGGTGTCCTTTGCGAAAACACCCAGATCTATGTAATCATTTGTTGTTTGGGCAGATACTTCTTTACCGGTTTTATCCAGCGCTGTTTTGGCAACATGCACGGAAAAGATAACCTGGTATTCGTTTTTGTCAATCGGAATGGCTTTAGCCTCTAGTATCTTATTATCATACACGGTTACCCTTAGCCAGTTATCGGCTAAATAGTATTTTAGGGAGTCGGGCACATGCTTTTGCAGATAATCGTAAAGATCATGATCACCGGCATACGGCGGTTTGTTTTTAAAGGCATAAGCCTGTTTAAAATCACGCAAAGCGGCATTTAAACTCTTCTCGCCGATTAAGTTTTTTAAGCCATACAGGACCACTCCGGCTTTAGCGCTTTGCTCTGGGAAGTTCATCGTCATCAGCGGTTGTTCGGGTTCGTTCAACCGGCTTCTCCGGTAATGGTAATCAGTCAACTGATCCAAAACGATAGCACGCATATTAGTTGCTCCGTACTCCTTTTCCAGTAAGGCCAGCGCGCTATAAGTAGCCAGCCCCTCGGAGATGATCAATGAGCCAACCGTATTATTGGGCGCTACCTGGAAGCGCCACCATTGCTGGGCCAACGTACGGGCGGTACGGAAATATGTATAATCGAACTGGTTCGGGTCGCTGAAATGAGCGTTCCAGGCAAAATCCTCTGTATAGGCATCGAGCGTAGCCAGCGAAGTTATTTTGTTTTGATAAACATTGGTCTCAGCCAGGCGGATAGTCTTGAATGGGTAATCCCCGTAAGCCTGGCTGAAATAATGCAGCCCATCTTTATAGGCGGCCATGAAACGGCTTATATTGGCGGCATGTTGCGGATGATAATAAATAGCGATTTCCACCGGGTGATCCAATTGCACCGTATCCTGCAAAACAGCATAGCGGGCCGATAGGATACCGATGGGCATATAAAGTCCCGGATCGGTTTGTGTATACTGAAAATAATTGCGGCCGTTCTGCTTCCAGTGTTTAACCAATGTTCCGGGCGCGAGCGCCGTTTGATCAGCGGAGGTGCTAACGGTTAGGTCCAGCTTTAATAAGTCAATAGTCGGGCCTGCTTTCAATGTTGCCCGTCCGGCAGGGTCATCCTGCGGAATAGCACCGGGCTCGATTTTTTTAGGTAAATGGTATCTTCGGCGTTCAAACGGATCGGTCAGCTCCTCGAAAGTATCATAACCCAGGCTTGGCAATCCGCCTTGAAAAAAAGTGCCGTTATGCAGCATAGTTTCGGCGTAGGTATCATTGCGGAAGCCAGAATAGCCCTGCGAGGATTGGACTTCCAGCAGCAAAGAATCACCCGGCAGCAGCGCCCGGTCAAACTGATACAGCCGGTATTCAGCCGGTTCACGTTCTGGCCTGAAAAAATTAAATAGCCCGCGATGGTAATAGAGGGGATAGGTATAGGGGATTGCTTTCCCGCTGGTTTTGATCCTAAAATCGGTTAATTCCTCACCATCGACGAGTAATTGGGTAATTGGCTGCTTTGTTTTATTTTGGATGGTAACCCAGGCATGGGTCAACGCTTGCTGTTTATCTGGGTAGAGGTCAACTTGTGATCTGATCCGGGTTACTTTTGGCAGCGGCAGTCCGGCAAACTGTTTTAAGGCAATTTCAAAACGTACTTTACGTTCTGTTTGCTCGTGTTGGGTCAGGTAATTGTTCAGGTAGCTTACGTTATAATAAATAAAGATACCGACAATCAGGAAAGCGGCTAAGACAACCAAGGTTATGCGTTTAGTCGTCTTATCAAAACGTTGTGTAGCCAAGCTGAACCTGTCTTTTAACGTACTACTTATTCCACGATTATAGCCTAAAGCAGAAAGGGTAATGAGCAGCCCGCCAAACAGCAGCCAATAGGTATTAAACCAGCTTACCGGTACTACCATATGCCCTAGTCCGTCCATATCGGACAATTGATAAGTGGGAGTAATGGCATAAAGCAGCAGGTGATAATCCAGTGTGCCCGATTTATTTAAAAAAAACAACGCTAGCCAAAGCAGTAACCCGATGGTATGACCGACAAATTTTTGATTAACCAGTACATGCACCACATAACAAAAGATGACAATCTGTAATAATCGGGGTATCAACAGCGCAAAAACCTGTGTAGCATATAATCCGAAATGAAATTGGAAGAACCCTTGGGCGATCTGCACACCTAAGCCGCAGATTACCGGGATTAGGGCCACACTAATGCCCAGTGTAAGTAACGTGAGTAGTTTAGCCGCGTTTAAAATGCGGTTCGATGGGGGTAAGGTATCGTTAATGACGGCAAATCCGCTGCCACGCTCACGATGCACTAGTTCGCCGGTATAAAACAGGAGGAAAATGAAAATATAAAAGGGAAACGTATCATTGAAAATAGTAAACAGCAAAACCGTACGCGGCAACTCGGGTATGCCAAATGGGGAAACACCCATCCCAAAAGTCAACAAAAGAAAAAAGACACCACTGGATAAAATGATCCAGAAATAATTATCGGTAACCAAATTCAGCCATTCTGTTTTGACCAGGCTTACCACTATGCGCCTGCTATACGGGTTTTTAAAACTGACATGAACGTTTGGGATGGATGATACAGGTGTAGCTGAAGCGGTGTCAACAACGAGCTTTTTGGCTGTTTGCTCCTTAAAAAAACGGCCAAAGCTAAACCGGCCATAAGCCAAAAACAAGATGGCCAAACCAATCGCTGTCCATAGCAACCTGTTTGCTAAAAACGTCCCGCTGATGGCGATCGGAGAAGAATTTTTCTCAGTAATGGTCGCCTCATTGGCTTGCAGCATGACCCCGTTAATGGCAAACGGGTCAGCCAGGTTTACCACCGTTGCGCTGTGGTCATGCATCAGGAAAAAGAAAGACAAAAAATAGCCCAGGAATAAAAGCACCCCACCCCCATAGATCACTTTTACACTGCGCGTTAATGAAACCAGCCCGTAAAACAAGGAGGCCGTAAAGAATACATTCGGCAGGGCGATGGTGAAAAATGGGTGCAGGTAGTAAGCTGGCGCATTTGTTCCGTATTGTTCGGCATAGCGCCAACCCATGACAGGGCCAAGCAGCGTACCCCCATAAGCGCCAATAATCAGTCCACTGGCGATAAAAAGCAGGCAACTAAAAGCGCCAAGGTATCGTCCCCAGAAATAACCGCCCTCGCTGATGGGATACGTAAGGTAATACTGTTTCGTGCGGTAGTCAATGTCCCGGTAGATCGGCAAACCCATCACCGATGAACTGATCATGGCCAGGATCATACTCATGGCCGCGCACCATAAGGCGAGTACATAAGGCGCATTGATATGCTCTTTTTCCGATAAGGGTACAGAACCGGTAGCAAACGTGCCCAGGCTAAAAATCAGTACAGCGGCAAAATATAAATACGTAGCGGGCCGCCGGAACTGTATGTGAAGTTCGAACCAAAATAATTTAGTAAACATGGGTAGCCCGATTCATGATCTGGGAGAAATAAACATCTTCCAGGCTGGCTTCAACCGGGATAAATCCGTTCCCTGCTTCTTGTTCGGCCATTATCCGTATATGCAGTTTACCTGTTTTTAATTGGGTTGAAATTACGTCGTACTTCGTCTGATACTGGTCGAGTTCAGCCGTTGGAATGGCTTTGCTATAGATCTTACCGGTTAGAGCTTTAATAGCTTCACCCGGTTCGCCCGAGTAGAGTACCTCACCCCGGCTGATGATCGCGAACCGGGAACAAAGTGTACTGACATCTTCGACAATATGGGTCGAAAGGATCACGATTGTATTGTCGCCCAGGCTGCTGAGCAGGTTATAAAAACGGTTGCGCTCCGTTGGGTCAAGTCCGGCGGTTGGTTCGTCAACAATGATCAGTTTTGGATCGCCGATCAATGCCTGTGCGATACCGAAACGCTGTTTCATCCCGCCCGAAAACGTACCAAGCTGTTTTTTGCGATCAGCAAACAGGTTAACCTGTGCCAGCAAGGCTTCCACTAAGGCCCGGCGTTCGGTCTTATTTCCCACGCCCTTTACTTGCGCGATATGATCTAATAAACGTTCGGCGGATAGGGTAGGGTAAACGCCGAAATCCTGGGGCAGGTAGCCCAGTAGTTGCCGCACTTCAGTCTTGTTCGTTAATACATCCAGGTCATCCAGAAATATACGGCCGGTATCCGCTTCCTGTAGCGTAGCAATCGTGCGCATTAAGGATGACTTCCCCGCGCCGTTTGGGCCCAATAAGCCAAATAGCCCGTTGGTAAGACGTAGTGAAACGTTCGTAAGGGCACGAACGCCGTTGGGATAGGTTTTAGATAAATTGTCGATCACTAATTTCATCGCTACTTTTCTTGACTATGGGTCAAAAATGGCGGAGCGAAGTGGGAAAGAAGAACTAACCGGTCGGACAACCCGAATACGCTGACGAACAGTTGTTCTGTCCTGACCAGATCGTTTGTCAGCCGTTTACGGCCATATGACCTGTCGTGCCATTCGTTGGTCCGTGATAGGCTGTAGTTCATGACTATACCCGGATATTTGCCGTATGAAATTACCGGCCAACTACTTCGACGTATTTTTTGAAAAAGGCAAAAGGATACACCTGTTGGTTTTCCTGGCTTTATTAATTCTATTGGTCTTTGTGCTTTCCATCAGCCGCAACGGGCGTTATGCGCCGGGCGCATTCATGAGCTATGGCTGGGTTATCGCTTGCGTTTACACGGGCCGATGGCTGTGCCGCAACTGGTTGCTTACTGGACAGTGGGTTGGCCTGGTGATGATGCTTATCGTTGCCCTGATAGGGCTTGGCGGGCTCGGACTTGGAGTTTACATTTATTTTTTTGAACCGAATCTGCCGTTAAATCATATCATCGAATCGGGTATAAATAGTACGGTGGTGACCTTCCTATTGCTCTTTGGTGGCTTTTTTTTGGCGGTGATCAGGAGCGCAATCCGGGAAAAGATGAATGGGCTCATTCTTGCCGAACAAAAAAAGGGAAGCGAGCTGAGCCTCTTGCGTTCGCAGGTAAGCCCGCATTTCTTGTTTAATACCCTCAACAATATGTACAGCCTATCCATTAACCGACCAAACCAGATGCCTGCTTTATTGCTGAAACTGTCAGAGTTACTGCGTTATTCGGTTTATGATGCCGATCAGCCCCTGGTTCAGTTAAAGGATGAACTGGACTATATCCGCAATTACATCGACCTGGAAACCATCCGAAGCGCGGACAGGCTTTCGCTCAACGTTTCTCTACCGGATGCACCCGCCGGTTTGAAAATAGCCCCCATGCTGCTGGTCGTATTCGTTGAAAACGCGTTTAAACATTCCCGGAATACGCTTGAGAGTGAAATCCAAATCGGTATCAATTGCAAAATTGTAAATGACCATATTTATTTCGATGTGACGAATAGTTACAGTGAAAACGGAGCGAAGGATCGTACGGATAAACGCAATTCGGGCTTTGGTATAGCCAACGTAATCAAACGGTTGGATTTGCTTTACCCCGGTGAATACACCCTAAACCAAACCCATACTGAAAATCGATTTAAAGTAGAACTTAGCCTTAAAGTAAACTAAATGGATCAGTTCACCTGCCTTCTAGTCGATGACGAGCCGTTAGCCAGGGAGCTTCTGGTAACCTATTGCGGTTACCTGCCGCAGCTCAGGATTGAGGCCGTTTGTGGTAACGCTTTCGAGGCAAAAACGATGTTGCAGGAAAAAGCCATTGCCATCCTGTTTCTGGATATTCACATGCCCGTGTTGGATGGTATTGGTTTTCTGCAAACGCTAAAAACCAGGCCACAGGTCATTATGACCACCGCTTATAAAGAGTACGCTGTGAATGCATTCGACTTAGCGGTCTGTGATTACCTGGTCAAGCCGTTTTCGCTGGAACGGTTTATTAGGGCGGTCGATAAAGCCACGGAAAACATCGGCTCCCTGAATAACCATAACCCGGTAGCTAAGGAAGCAGACGATCATCTTTTTATAAAAACGGAAGGCAAGCTATACAGGATAAACCATGACGAATTGCTATTTGCCGAGGCGAATGGCAATTATACGAAGATCATCACCACCGATAAACCATTAACACCAGCTATGTCATTCTCCAGCTTAGAGCAGCAACTGCCTGCCACTCAATTCGTCAAGGTGCATCGATCATTTATTATTAATAAATCAAAGGTCAGGCGCATCGAGGGAAATAGAGTATTTATTGGTGAACAGGAAATTCCTATTGGAAAAAATTATCGGGATGAGTTATTTAAAAAATTGGGCTTGTAGTTACTACTTAATAGGCTTGTATTTTTAATTATCCAAATTACTGCGAGCGCATCAAAACGGGTGCTGTCTTCACTCGACAGGTATTCACGGCGGGTCATAGAGGAGTAGCAAAAAACGCCCATTTTAAGCGATTGGTACAGTAATTGTCATGGCAAAGTCATTCTGTATAAGTTTCTTTCTCAAATTGTTATCTCACAAATCATACTCAAAATCTCACATTTTAGCTGAGTTTGTGAGACGTTTATTAACTCAATAAATTTAATTTTTCTGGGATTTTAGGCACGAATGAATGATTTGCCGTAACGACGGCCCGGCCTTTTTATTTGGTTATGCCCTATTTTAGGACATAACATCTATGCAACGATAATTTCCACTATGTACTGGCCATTGCGACCAGTTTGCAACAAGATCTCCTAATATAAATAGATTTTAAAATTCTAATCGTTTTGTAGACTTGTAAAATAGTAAAGAAGTTGACAAGTAAAATGATAAACTAATTTACAAGTTTACAAAGATTTCACATTTACTTAAATACTGATCGACTACAATATTACTAGAATACTCTAATTGTATTAAAGACCACTATTTTTTCTACAATTGTTTTCGTAATTGCGTTATTCGTTCATAATCATATCCCCAAAAATGGCACCTATGGATTTGACTGACCCACTTCGGAGGGTTGGTCCCTGAGGGAAAAGTGAAAGCGTTGATGGAGCTGTTTTAGCCTCAGATTTGGTCTTGGGTTTGGGGTCTTTCAACTGATCGATACCAAGAGATTTAACCAGATAAGCCGTTGGATTCTTGACATTTTGGCGAACACCATTAGCTAATTCAGAATCAATTCGGAAAAAGGTATCCAGCAGGCTATGATCAGACAAAATACGATCTTTTTGAAAGCCCTTCAATTTATAACCTTTCATCAACTGCCAAGCCGTTGTATAGGCTTCATTGATTGACATATTATTGACAGTCTGTTGATCCTGTTTTACCCCCTCAGAAGCTATTTGCAGCTGGGTTTTAATAATGAAGTCAAGCTCAACGATGTTCTTCCCAATTTTTTTGGCCGGCATCCATTCAAGCACAATATTGGCCTTTTCCAAAAGTTGACGCTGAGCCACTAATAGAGCGTTTCTCCTAAAATCATTAAACGTATATCCCTCCGGACAGTTTAGCATCTCCATGAGGTGTTCTACTTGGTAATTAAATTGAAATTGTCCCCTGCACTGATACATACTAACAATATCAAACATACGCTTCGCATATACGGAACTGAGCGACAGCATTATGTCACATTCGTATTTAGTGTACCGCTTCCCTAATTCGGAAAAATGGGGAACCACATCCGCAAACATGGTTACTTCAATAATCTTTTTACCGTCGAGGGTATCAAACTTCACCCGAGGAAATGGAGTAATAGCATCTAATTGCTCGGTCTTATCGTTTCGGTAAATAAGCCGCTTCGATTGAAGTGTAAGCGCTGCATCGGCTATAACCGAGTGATTTTTCTTTGTTAGTTCAGCAAATGGTATATGAAAAACTAAGTTAACATTTGGCTTAATTTCCCCTTTCAAAGACATGTGGCCTATCTGATTAATAACCAGGGTCACTATATTCTTCTCCAACTCCGTGAACTCCTGTTTTGATTCAGTAAATACATTGGGTTGATAATTGGTAGGACGCTTGTGAAAGAGCAATGCTTTCTGTTTAGATTTTACGTCTAATTCCATAAAGCGAAGGGGATAGGTTAACAGAAGATAACTTGTCAAACATACAAAACAGAGCTTTTTAAAACAAACTCTGTTTTTAAAACAAAGTTTTTTATTAAAAAGAGTCTAATGACTGTACGATGGATATAAGTACAACTTAGCTGAATAACAACAAGTTATGCAGGAAATAACACCTTAGTCAGCACCCTATAAACCTCTTTTTTGTCCGACAATAACTAGGCAAATCTCTTGGTATCGAGTCAATTTTAGGCCAAATCTGGCAGGTTTTATCCTAAAATTGCCATTACCCTACAAACCTCTCTTTTGAATTTCAATGCCCTACAAATCTCTTTTATTGTCCCTACAAACCTCTTTTTCGTTCCTTACAAACCTCTTTTTTTAACAATACATGTCCCTACAAACCTCTTTTTCGTTCCTTACAAACCTCTTTTTTTTGGCTGTAAATGACTGATGATCAAACTGTTAGACAGCTACTAAATCAATCAAAATAAATATTGATAAAAAGGATAATGGATCAATCGAAAAATTTGGTGTAAAAGGGGAAAAGGGTTTTTGCAAAAGTAGAATTACTTATTTACTTTTATAGTAAATAAAGCGCCAACATTTAGAACTTGTAATAATGCCCAGAAAACCCGCCAAACGCAATGACGAAGCGCCACTCGATGGCCTGCGTACAGTCCTGAAAACCCAGGCGGTTACCCTGTCTCCCGGAATCAACCAGATTAGCAATCCGCCCCCGACTGATCCCCAATTAGAATACTACTTTATTCCCATGCAATATATGAAGCAGTACCAAGCCTACAACCGGCCTGGTAAACCGCTGAAGAACCTGAAACTCGTCAATTATGACAAGCCAGCCATTTCCCTTTCCTTTTTTTACAAGCATAAGTACTCCATTGAACGAAGTGTTACTCATGGGGATGTGGTGCAGCACATCAAGAATTACCGCGATGAGTTGCTAAACCGATCTCTGATGGAGCAGCTCAGCGTAAGTCAGTTGAAAGAACTCAGAGAAACCGACGAATTGCTGCGTACCGTGCGGGAGCAACCCGATGCCTACCAGGCCTGCTTTTCCAATTATCACCACAAATACTACTACTGGTATTGCACCTACCGCTATTTTGATGATCTGGCCACGATGAAAACGACCACTTCCAGTGAGCATTTGCTCAAGCACACCGAGCGAGTTGGCCATGAAGTGCATGAACGGCTCAACATCATCTTCATTGATCCCGAATACATCAATGAAGCGGTGCCCCACGATCATAAATTAATTGACCGGGAGTTGAAAAACTACCCTATTCAACTCCGACAAGGTATTACAACCCTCTATCTTCGGCAGGTTTGAGAACAAACAAGAATTACGTTTAAAATTGATAGCTGGGTTTCATAGCCGTTGATCAATAACCTACGCTTTGAGAACCTTTTCACGATGGATTAGCCATGCACGAGTTTTTGACTTACTTCCTGAGCCATATGCCCTCCCATGATAAGTGGGTGGCCTTCATATTGGTGAACATCGTAGCCTACGTGGCAGCCAGAAATACAGCGCTTCGCCAGAGGCAGCAGATTGAAAAGAAGACATTTGCCGAGCAATTAGAGCGACTGGAGGCTGAACGAAGCGGATACATCCAATCGCTACGAGAGCAGGAACAGTTGGTCAAAGAGCAGTGGGCCATGATTCAACGGCAAGCCCACCAACTAGAGGAGTTAACCAACCAACTCCATGCTGTAAAGCAAGTACATCTCAATTAATGTAAACGCTGAGGTTTCGGCGCGACTCTACTTCGGCGCAGTACGGTCCGATGGCAACTCAGCCATTCATCCCCAATGCGACCCATCATTGTCCATACCTCTTACAGTCTGGTAGCTTGGATAGTAGCAATTCGTAGCATTTCCTCGGCCACCTCGATGGCGTCTTCCTGCCCATGCCGCTTTAGTTTCTCGACATAACGTTCATAACGAGCTAGCACATTCGTTACCGTGAAACTTTCCCGCAGTAGTTGCAGGGCGTGGTATTCGACCGGCAGAATGGACACCAGCCTGGGGGACAGCTCCACAAAAATCAGGGGGACATTGGTAGGAAACGTCACATCATCCACAAAAACCAGCCGTCGAACGGCTAAAGCATTCAGGGCAATTGCTTCATCTGACATAGGAATACTATAACGAAAAGTAGGTAGCCAATATGATGCTGGATGTGTAATAGTTGCAATACATATAACAAAAGTATAATATAGTGGTTTGTTGCCTTATTCACCTACCGCCCATGATTGATACCTTAGACCGCATTCCACCCGAAAATATCTACCTGGTTAATCCCGCCCGGCGTAAACGGCTGCCATTTTTTGATGCGCTGGTACCGGCCGGGTTTCCCTCGCCAGCGGAGAACTACATCCGCGAAAAACTGAGTTTGGATGAGCTATGCGTGGTGCATCCGGATTGCACGTACTTCGTCAAGGCAGTAGGGGAGAGCATGACACCCGACTATATCTATCCAGGCTCAATTCTGGTCGTGGATTCGGTGAAGCTGGTTTTTTCGGGGAGTGTCGTGGTAGCCTGGGTCAACGGGGAATGCTGCGTGAAGCGATTCGTCCGCAAAGGGCATATGATCATGCTCGAATCCAGCAATGAGAAGTACCCGCCGATCTACGTTCATCTGGGTAAGGATCAGTTTCGGGTGCTAGGTGTCGTAACGTTCATTGTGTCTAAACCGCCCAAGTATGTACGCCTTAGTGGATGGGAATAATTTTTACTGCTCAGCCCACCGAAGCTTTGACCCTACGCTAGAGGGTAAACCGATTATTGTGCTCAGTAATAGAGACGGAAATGTAATAGCCCGTTCGAATGAAGCCAAGGCCTTGGGGATAAAAATGGCTCAACCTTTTTTTGAAACAAAGGAGCTTCGAGAGCAGCATGATATCGTTGTGTTCTCTTCGGCGTATGAGCTTTACGGTGACACTTCGGCAAGACTTATGAGCGTTCTGACGCAGTTTGCGCCCGATGTGGAGGTGTATTCGATTGATGAAGCATTCCTATGGATTGAGGAATATGTAGGCTTATACCCGACCTATCAGGACCTGGGAGCCGCTATCCGAGAGAAGGTGGACCAATGGCTGAGGCTCCCCGTCTGCGTGGGTTTTGGACCAACCAAAACGCTTGCCAAACTAGCCAACCGACTGGCCAAGAAAACACCGGAACTAAACGGCGTTTGCGTACTCGATACCCCCGAAGCGATAGAGGAGGCATTGTGGGGCTTCCCGGTTGAGGATTTATGGGGCGTTGGGAGCCGGTTGGCTAGCAAGCTAAAAAAAGAAGGCATTCGCACGGCCTATCAGCTTAGAGAGGTGAATAATGAATGGATACGACAGGCGATGACCGTAAACGGCCTCAGGCTCGTGCATGAATTACGGGGCCTTCCCTGCAAATTATTGGCCGTTAGCCCACCTGCCAAGAAAACGATTTGTGCAGCGCCGAGCTTTGGGAAGCTCATTCCGGATCTGGCCATCATCACCGATGCCCTGACGACTCACCTTTCCCGAAGTTGCGAGAAGCTCCGCAAACAGGATTCATTATGTGGAGCAATTACTGTGTTTCTGCACACCGATCGGTTCCGTAGAACACCCGGTAATGGTCTCCCTGCCAAGCAGTACGCGGGCAGCATTACCCTTGTTTTGCCTCATCCCACCAACTCAACAACGGAGCTACTCAAATACGCTGAATCAGGGCTTAAAGCCATCTTTCGCTTTGGCTATAACTACCTCAAAGTGGGCATTATGCTGTCGGATCTAGTGCCTGGTGATTACCGGCAAAAGGGCGTATTCGTCGAAGGGCCGAATGAGAAACTAATCGCGCTTTCTTCGGTGGTTGACAAAGTAAACCGGCGTTACGGTCAGGACAAACTCAGGCTAGCGAGTCAGCAATACAACCCCGATTGGCCAATGAAGCAAAAGTATCTCAGCAAACGACCTACGACCCGTTGGGAAGATATATTGGAGGCAAAGTAAGCTTACCTTGACATAATTATGAACCGAGTCATTGCGCCGGGGGATCGAGTGATGGTCACACCCCTCAAAAATGGCATTACGCGTAAATCGTACAAAGCCACCGTGGTTGGGTGGATGTCATCGGGCAAACTTAAAGTCCAGCCTGATGGGGACAAATGCCAGAGCTCAAAACTCGTCAACCCTGAGGATGTGAAGAAGTTGGCCGATAAACAACAAGTATAGCCATTGACAAAATCAATACGGGTAATCTAGCTAGCTACCCTTGATTGGAATCCATGCAGCAATCAAACAACGCACAAAGATGACCATGACACAAGAACAAATTAAAGAGGTTTGGGCCCGGAAGATCGCCCTGCAGACCGCCTTGACTGATTTAGCCGATTTGCCGGAAAATAAGCGGGCGATATCGGAATTGAAAGAAGGGATTGACGCCTGTAATACAGAGTTAGTTTCGGGTACGTATAATCCACCCTTGGCTGCAGATTAACTGAAGTGATTTCAATCCGATCCTTTTTTCGGCCTCATCGATAACAGTCCGACTGGCCTTCAGGAAAAGAACCCTCCCTATGAAGTGAACCAGGTTAGCAAACGAGCGGGTAGAAATAAAGTGCTAAATAAGGTCTCTCCTGTTTCTGGATACACAATAAAAAGCTTAAACAGACGTTTTAGATCTGTTACGTTATTTCAGCCCCATTGGTACGACCCGTGGGGCTTTTTCGTATTCTTTACTACTAATTATTTCTGACATGGAAGGCGTGTCTGATCAACTCCCGGCTCAACCCGAGCAACCAGTTCCTGAGAAAATACGGTTTGATGCCGCTAATGATTTTCTGACGATCTGTGATCGGTTGTCAACGGGTTATGACAGTGGCTACTATTGGGAAGATGTCCAACGAGCCTTGCGCATTGCCGCTGGCTTAGAAAAGTGGCCCAGTTAAATCTCCTTCTACATTAACATATCCTTCCCCGCACCCTCCCCCTTCATTGCTATTAAAAAGTAGCCTGACTTATAAATTAATCGATTTGACTATCCTTATAACAGCTTATAAAATGTCGACTAGTGGATTTAACATTTATTAAACGAGCGTTTGTTAAATGTTAAATCCGAGTACCTTTACCGTAAATGCTTGGCGTTTGTGCCGTGGAACATTGATTCGGACACAAATTGTCTAAATACAACTCAAATGATGCAGCGACCCTATGTAGGCTACTTCCGGGTGTCAACTCAGAAACAGGGACGAAGTGGCCTGGGCCTGGAAGCCCAACGCTCAGCTGTCAATACCTATCTGGGTGGTAACGGAGTGCTGGTAGGCGAATTTACCGATGTTGAGTCAGGGAAGAAAAATGACCGGCCTCAATTACTAGCTGCCATCGCGTACTGTAAAGAGCAACGGGCAGTCCTATTAATTGCCAAGCTGGACCGTCTAACTCGGAACGTGGCCTTTATTTTTACATTGAGGGATTCGGGCATAGAATTCGTGTGTGCCGATATGCCTGAGGCCAATACGCTCACCATAGGTGTTATGGCCACTATGGCTCAGTACGAACGAGAGTTAATCGGTGAGCGTACGCGCAAAGCGCTAGCTGAGAAAAAGCGACAGGGTGCTCAGCTGGGGACACCCGCCAACCTGGATGCAGCCGCCATTCTGAAGAGTCGTCATGTTCGCCAAGCTAATGCCCGCCAAGATGAAAATAATCGACGAGCAGCAACACTAGCCCGCTCCTTACGGCAAGCTGGGCAGAACTGGAGTCAGATTGCTGAGACGCTAAACAGTAACGGATTTCGCACTCGGCGTGGTAAGCCTTTTCATGTCATGCAGGTTCAGCGAGTAATCGAGTTGTTAGACTCCCCCTCTAGTTTTTAATCTTAATATATTTTAAGTGAAAAGGCGAAAACTAATACTTACATAAAGTACAATACAAACTCTTTTAAAACTGCTTGCCGTAATAATTAAGTAAGATTCTGTTAAACCCCTATTAAAGATGTTTTCAATTCAGAATATCTTATTCTTAGGTTGACAAAATTATTCAACTTAAGGCAACTATAATCAAGTATGAATGATCGCAACTTAAATGTCGAGAAAAATGAAATAAACGTGCATTTGAGAGTTTTGACCGAAGAAAATAATACTTTTTATGCCGCTAAGGTAAAGGGATTTACTAAACCAAACCTTTATCTACAGATTGTTGTATGTAAGCCTATTGATTTTTTATTTATGTTAGATTCTTTAACAGATGAAAAGGCTATGGATGAAATGATTTTGCTCTTTAATTTAATAAAAAACTTAATCATAGCCGGTGTTCCTCCTATGATCAATGATGTAATTGAAACAAAATGGTTATATCAAATAGTGGAGAGAAAGTTTTCTGAATGGGGAAGCAATAATGTATCTATCACCTATGATATTAATTTCGGATACAATAGATAAGCGCAAAATACATTTAGAAAATAAGCTACTTATGCATTTAACTTAAATGGCTTAATCTAGTAAGATATTTTTTACATAGCCTTTCTTCTCTCTTGTCATAAAGTGACTTTCTAACTCCGAAATAGCCTCCTCCAATTATCCCTAATCCTGCTAGAATTTCCTTTATATACTCTTGAGTTAATGCCGCTGAATTTTGAATTAAAGTATAAAAAGCAAGTGGAATTGTAACCATATCAACCCCTAGTTTTATAACTTCTTTTGTTATATCATTAAAAGTGCTAGTATAGTTGTCAATAAATTGTTGTTCTGTTAAACCATTACTTATAGAACTTTCAATAATATTAATTTGTGAATTAAAAGCGCTAATCAATTCTCGATTATTATTTCTAAATTCAATGAGTTTATTAAAACTTATTGAATTTAAGTTTTTAGGAACTATAATATTAATTATCCCTCTCATGAATTTATCTCTTATATTGGAATTTGTCGACTTAATTCTTGAATAGCTGGTATAACTATCATATTCTAAGTTATCAGTGATTATATTTCCATCTCTATCGAACGCAATCTCCTTTGCCAAATGTGTCATGTATATAAAAGCAAGGCTTTTGGGTAGGAGGATGCCATCGTCATTTAATTTGCCTATTTTTTCTTGTTCACAAAATTCACCCCAAGAAAAAGAGTATTTCTCGCCATATATCTGATAATCCCACGTAGCTGGATTTTTCCAATCCCTATTTATATTTACTCTATTGAACAGAGAACTAATTTGGTGAGAATTTCTCAAAAATCTTTCAGCTTCAATAATTGCTTTGATTGATGCCCTATCTCCCTGTGAATATTCTGGAGAAAATAGTCCAACCAAATCTGTTTCGTTTGCTAATCTTCGATATTCTTCACTGATCAGATGTTGTCTATAATAGGGTACAATACTTTCAAATTTATCTAAATATAAAACTGCAAATTTGAGCCACTCATTAGTAGGTGGTTCAAAATTTGGATAATAAATATATTTCTTCATGTCCTTTTTAGATATTTAAACTCACTATAACAAAACGTATACAATTTTTCCAAATAAAATGTACACACTTCTATCAGTTTATTATCTACTCCTTTAGGAATAGTTTTGTATCGATTTTGTGTTCACCTATAAATGAATTCTTTATTGTAAATTCCTTGATTGGAAAGGATTTTTCCGATATTCCTTCGTCAGTGTAAATTTTCACAATGATAGATTTATCAATCACTTGATCAATAGTGTAATTTCTAAGAGTAAAATTATTAAGGATAATTGATTTTATTTGTTGCGGAAATAATCTTGTAGTTTCGTCTAATGTTACTACTATATATTCCCCTTCAACTCGCCCATTTACTTCAAACGAAATTGTACCTCTTGGGTAATAAATCTCTATGCTATATTCATTAATGGGGCTCTTACTTGAATTTTTAAAAGTTAATCTAGGCTGAAACTCAATATTCTTAATTAGTTGTGCAAAATAGGAAGAATTATCTTCTCTTATTTGCAACTTAATATCTTCAATCGGATTCGAGTTTTCTGAAAATAATGAATTTGTTTTCTTAGCAGTAACTACTGGTAATACATCAGCTACAGCTGAAAATTCATATAATTTTTTATCTAATAACTTTGCAAATAATTTCTGCTTCTCATTTTCATTATTCTCACTTAAATTTATTATTTCTCTACCTTTGAAAAATAATGGAATTAGTTCATCCTTATAACCTTCAAATGAAACTAGGATATACTTATTAGGGTTATTTTGAATATCTTTTAATATCAATGAAAATTCATTTCCTACTCCTCCCCTAAATTCTTCTGCTTTCGCCTTATATCCTGAAGAAAGAATAACTACTACTTTTTTGTAATCAGTCATTCCTTTATGCATCATTACATTAAAATCTTTTGCTGATTCATTTTGAATCAGCATCTTATCAACTTCTGCTTCGAAACCATTGTCTCTAAGAAAGTTTGTAAAAGAAAGTACTTTATCGTTATGCTCATCATTATCCCAGCTATATGTTACAAATACGGTAATCCTGTCAGAATTATTTTTATGCATTTTAGCTTCTTCCATTTTTTGACTTTTTAAATATTGTGTTCCAGCAATACTTATCCCATAACGTAAATCCAGTGCGCTCCTTCCTATAATTGGTATATATTCCCCAGGCTTTTCAAGCTTTGTGACCAGCCCTTCTTGATGAAGTTCGTCCAGAAAGTTTCTGAAATTGTCAATTCCAAAGCCTTGTCCTGCTTCTAAAAAGAATTTTCCGAATTCCACTGGAGAGATTTTTTTATTAAGTTCTTCCAAAATCAAATATATAATCTCCTCTTTATTCATAAAATGCTATGTTTTACACTTTTACAAAAGCGTAACTTACTTTCAACTTTGCAAAAGTACTCTAAATACTCAGTACTTATCAGGAACTTCAGCCGCGTTCATTTAACTATTTTAAGCTAACATAAACTTGTGGATGCCTAAGTTATTCGCAAAAATCCATATGACACTGATTTACAATGACATGTAATTTGACAAAGTGCTACTAACTACATACATTTTAAGGCCCTGGTGCTTATCATTGGACGCTTCCCTACAAAGCATATTGAAGACATTATCATCTTTTAATTATGTATCATATGAAATAATTTATATATTACTCGAATGTATATAACTGCGCAATCTCTGGAAGTTTAGTGTATCTATAATATGTTTGATTATAGATACACTAAACTTCCAGAGATAATAATATATAATAATTTAGAGCAAGTGCCGTATTTCCAAATACTAAATTCTTAATTGGTTTTACATATCTTACTATCTTAAGTAGATGCCGCTTTTAACTTTTGTCAGGGTCTTTTTATTTTTTTTCCGATCACAAATGGTTTATTATCAGCATATTAGCGAATATGTATTAGTCTGCTATTGATGAACTCAAAACCGTAATTAGAAAAATATCATGATGAACGGGTACAAGGTTTGGATTTTAAAAGCAAAAGGTGATCAGGCTGCATTTGGTGGAAATTTAGGCTATGCTGATCAGCCAACTTCTCATTACGTCTATGATACGAATGTTAGGAATTATGATAAGTTGGCTGAAGGAGATCGGGTAATTATTGCTGATAAAGAACACATTATTGGGTATGCTACAGTATCATATATAGAAATGCGCACAAATGTGCCGAAAGTCAGACTCCGTTGCCCAGAGTGTAATACACAGGAGCATTATATCCGAAAAAAAATTCAGCCGAAATACCAATGCCGGAATAAGCACACATTTGACATTCCCGTGTCTGAGTCGATTGTCGTAACCGAATATATAGC
Source organism: Spirosoma agri (assembly GCF_010747415.1). NCBI lineage: Bacteria > Pseudomonadati > Bacteroidota > Cytophagia > Cytophagales > Cytophagaceae > Spirosoma > Spirosoma agri. The sequence goes on from NZ_JAAGNZ010000006.1 coordinate 20,705, forward strand.
TCACTATGCAACAACATTTGTCAGGGCTTCTATTCAAACAAGTGTTAAAGTTCTGGATCCATATTATTTGAAAAGAAATTATTATTATTCGATTCAGCAGGCGAGCCCTGATTTTTTCAAAATCGAATATCCAGATCTGGAGAAACGTTTGGGCGCCGATCAAATCAATTTTCAGGCTTATGAAGCTTACATACCTTCACACACTGACGAAAGAGACTACAAAACTACCTCTAAGGCTATTCGAATAGGGCAGTCTAAATTTAAATCGTTGCTGATAGAAATCTATGGCTTACGTTGTATGATCACTGGTTGTGAAGTACATGCTGCAATCGAAGCCAGCCATATTTGTCCTTACAGGGGTAAAAAAGACCATCATCCCTATAATGGTCTGTTACTTCGCACTGATTTGCATCAGCTTTTTGATGCCAATTTAATTGGCATTGAACCAAACGCTTTGACAATTGAACTGCATCCAAGTATTGTTGGAAGTTATTATCAGGAGCTAAGTGGTCGCAAATTGCAAACTGGCTGGAAAGATAGATCTCCTTCTTTTGCTGCACTAGAGTACCGTTGGGGTCAGTTTAAAGCTCAATTCAAATGAAACGGTTGAAATATCCAACAGCAGGAACATCCAGTGTACCAATTAGTAGCGCACGATCAAGTAACATGTTTGATTCCTCGCAGCAGGTTTCAGGCAATAGAGCACAATTGTGACAGGCCGCAAGATTACATGAATTTGGCCCCTGTCCTCTACTATCAATACAAACCGGATCGCCAGAACACCATCGTGCGTTTTCAATTGCATGGTAGACAATTTTTTCAAGATTGTCCGGGTTTCCCTGCTTGACTAAGCCACCTAATGATCCTTCAGAATCGCCAGAAGCCGTATAAATCAGAACACCATGCATTTCGTCGTCTGTACTTTCCAAATTACAATAAATGCGTTCCCGTAGTGATGAACTTCCATAACCACATTCGAAACTGAATTGATTTATAAGCAAATGTGCGAACGTATGTATTAGCAGGAACTCTGGAGTGATAGCCCTAAGTTGTTGGCCACGACCAGCGCGAGATCCATTATAATTTCTTACCAGTGAAGCTACGCGGGTTGTAACTTCAGGCTGAATAGCCCAGTCATTGAGTTCTTGCCTATTGAATTCAAAAAAGACTCCTTCACCTTTTACAACAATTGCCGGCAGCCAGTCAATTTGACGGGAAAGCATAATATTATTTTTTTTATCTTCAATTGAAGAGCCGTTTTCAGGTAACAGGCGGGTGAATCCTACTAATGCTCTGGTTTCTCGGATTTTGTGAAGAAGTCCTATACTGCTGAACCCCTGCATTATCGCTAAGTATCCTCGACAATCATATTCATTTATATATTTTTTGGTTACATAAAAGTCCTGATTATCACCACCTGCTTCTCCTAGAATTGCCTCATATTCCATTCGTCGGTAACTTTCTTCTGAATCACTAATTTCGGGCTGAGGAACAAGATTTAGTCGTCGCTCTGCGGCTTCGAGCATTTTATCAACGTATCGCTCCTGTTGGGCGGTTGGTGTGTTCGGGAAATTATATTCGGTAACGAATTCAAACCTTGCCCTGGAAAGCACACCATTGTCAAGACCATTAGTCAAGTACCTCCAGTTCTTTTCCATCACTTCGACTATTCTTCTATCGACAGACCTCTCCCATAATGGTAGATAAATGGAACTACGGACATGCGGGAAATAAACATTGGAAGCTCCTTTCTGAACAACAATCAGGTCTTTTCCACAGTGAGTTGCATTCCCGCGACTAGCTTCCTCACCAAGCCATGGTCGGTCGCCGGAACATGTTACTCCAATACGTGTCAGTATCTTTTCATTAAATGCGCCAGCCATCGTTTTGTGAGCGCCACATTCGCAACTGATTTCGATGCCTGATAAAGTTCCGGAACTTCTGCCTGCACGTAGTCGTAAGCGGTGTAGCCCTTCTGGTTGCGGGCCATTGTGCACCCATTGTCTAAAAGGAAAGTCCTGTATGTGTCCCTCTTGGCAAATTGCAATAAACCGTACAGGTATCAACCGTTGACGGCGGTTCTGTGGCAAATCTGCACAGCTACGACCAGTAGTAAAAGGTATGCCAGGACAGACCGGCTTACGAGGCTCATAGATGGATATTTGTTCCATATGCCCGCAGCGCGTGCAATAATGCCATCTTGGAAACCTGATAAAGGGTATCATTAACGAAGGATTCTGAACATCCTTACCGGGCTCACGGAAATCAGGTGGCATTCGGAAATCAGTAACGCCGAGACGGCGTGCCAGCCGTTCTTCTTTGATACGAAACTCTTCGGCACTGTCCAGAGTACGAAATCTTTCTTCCCAAAGGTCAAGACCAGCTACCATCAGGGATTCATCTTTTGGGAAATTGATCATTTGTCCTATTCCCCAGGGTGAGATTAGCTGTGCTCTTCTGACTGGTTTCTTTGCTGGCATTTATCGATCATCTATGTTGTGATACTCTCTGATTATTGTTGCTTCACAGGTGCTGTCAACGTTGCGCATAGAGGTTGGTGTAGACCAAGCACGATCACGAATTTGTTCCGGAGGGTTACTACCTGCTGGATACAATAATGGAGTATTTGGTCCTAATCTGAATCCGCCATAATCCATTGGCATTTCATTCCGCCAATAAGTTAGTTTTTCCTCTAACATACGAACAGTTGACTCCAGCTCAGCCTCATCAATTAGCCCTACACGATTCGTTATAATTTCCTGTACACGTTCGATGACATTTGGCTCAGGGTATGGATTGGGACTATCCAGACTATAAGCACCGTAATAGCGGATTAGGCCGACCAGGATAGAATGTAATGCCCTTTCTCGTGCTGGCGTGGAAAACGGCGTTACGCTTGTGGGCTCGACTTTACTATAAATACGGGCATGATAACTTTGAAATTGCTCAAAATGGGAGCGGTCGCGTGGCTTTGAACAATTATAGATTGTAAATACTAATCCAGGCATATTACGGCCACGGCCAACACGGCTGGTAGCCTGTATATATTCTGAAGTTGTCTTGGGTTGCCCTATCACGGTCATTAAGCCAAGTCGTGGTATGTCAACCCCAACAGAGATCATATTTGTTGCCAGACATACGTCTACTGGCCACGTATTTCGGGCGCCATCCCATTGGACATAGAGTTGTTCAAGGTATTCAGGGATATCGCTACTTTCCATACGGCTGGTAAGTTCGATATCCCGATTGATAAAGCGTCGCTCATCTCCACGAATTAACTTGCGTTTCCAAATCGAATTCATGTACTCGGTTATATCTGCCCTGATGAGTGTAGCAGCATGACCTAACTCACGAATGCTATTAAAGTATATTAGCGAAGTCCAATAAGGGTCGCGCTGAATTTCTTCCTTAGCTGGTACTGACCGGACTGCCTGTAGCTGAGCAGAAATGACTCTAACTTGTGCAGTTGCGTGCGAAGGCAATGCCGAAGCAAAGATGCCGGTGTATAATCTTCCAGGCACCGACCGATCCTCTTTGGCAAAAAAAGAATCACCGGCATTCAGGCACTGAGGAGGAAATATTGTCACATTATGTGTACCCCGACCATAAAGCGCATTGATCTGTTCTCGGGCCCTGCTTATGGTTGCTGAAGAAGCTATAATTTTCGGTTTTATACCATTTATTGTACAAAGCTCTTCAACCATCGTTTCAAAGAGCCCTACCATTGAGCCAAGTGGACCAGAGATCAGGTGCAACTCATCCTGTATAATGAGTTCAGGTGGACTATTGCGATGACCTGTGTCAGTGAAACCAAATAGTGAACGAGCATCCGGCCGCCAAGTCAACATAGCGAATTTGTCAACTGTACCAATAATCAGAGTTGGTGGATGTTGATAAATATCTTCATCAATAACTATGAGAGGTAAGTTGTTTGATGGTGCCGAAAATTCACAGTTGGGATTATCGCAACGATATACTACTGTTTTTTTGCCACTGACATTCTGAAGTTTATAACCTTTGATGCGATTTGCTTTAGATTCTTTAATATAGCCCATCTGCGCAGCGCACCATGGACATTTAAGTACAATAAATGGATTCTGATCCTCACGTCCCTGTTCCATCTTTGTAAAACTACTGACCGCATCACTGCGGTAAATTGGCGTAAGACTTTCACCCACCCACAAACCAATTGTAATACGCTCACGGCCGAGTTGTTGAGTGTTTTCCTGCCGGATAGTTTCACATGCACAGATCAGTGAAGCCGCGCGCTGGAACTGCTGGGCCGTCAATAAACGCAAAGTGTAACGCATCAGTACCGAAGTGCCGTTATCGTTCTGGTCACGAAGCCGCCTGACAAAAATGGTGTAAGCGCTCAGACCGAGATAAGCTTCTGTTTTACCACCGCCTGTCGGAAACCAGATCAGGTCAACCATTTCGCGATCAATGTGGTCCGGTTCCAGCATGCACTGGAGATTCATAAGTATAAAGGCTAGCTGAAATGGGCGCCAACTGCCAAGACCATTAGGCCATGTTGAACGATTTTTCACATCAGGTAGCTCCATATCAGGCAATGGATTTATATTGCTGCGGCTATCTAATGGCCACATACGTATAGGCACGGCATATCGCAGTTGCTGCAGCAGCATGGCTCTGTTCATCAGGCGAAATGCCTTTTCCGCTTTATCATTTGTAGAAAGCAGGGTAATACCTTCCTGCATCCGATGTAAGCAATCGCGGCAGTTATCTATATGCCGGAGGGCGGTAATTAATAAATCTCCGTCCAATGTAGTCTCAGCTATCTCTTCCTGCTGACTGATCCATTTGTCATAGGATTCGGTAAGTCGGTTTAAAGGAACAGAAAGATCACTTTCACTGAGATCACTCAGTTCATCCATTTCAAGTGTTACCCCAGGTAAACTGGCGGGCAGCACTGGTTTTATTTCATAACTGGGTAATACAGTTGTCTTCAATTCATTTATGACCGGGCTGTCTTCGTCATTCCAGGCTGGCGAGCACCCATGCCCAACAGCAAAAGTGTGTATGTTCCGAAACAGCAACTGATTAGAACGCTCATCATCTGTATCTGCTTCAGAAACTGCAGTTTTATAAGGGTGAAAGCAAGGTGCAGTTGCTGAGACAGTAAAACCTGTCTGGAAAAAGCAATCTTCATTCCGAATATTCTCCTGTGAACTATTGTTTTGGTTAATTAACGTAAACGTTAGCAGATGAAGGTTGGGACGATCGCTGCCATGCGTGCGATTACGAATGTTTAGTCTGAGAGCCAAGTCGCTACCATCTGATTCCTTTAGGAAAAAGTCACAGTCGCTACCTGTATCGAGCGGCAACTCATTGGCTTTAATAATCAAACTTTGGTCAAGCGGCACCCGAAAGTAACAACGTCGGCTAAGCAAATGCCCATCTTCAGTCTGAAACGAATAGTCTCTAACTTCATAACGAGCTGCAGTGAAGGTGATAATGAATCCTTCTTGCGGAACCTCGATAAAGCAACTAATACCCATTGCAGCTGGAAGGTAGCTGTTGGCCAAACCGATCTCTTCCTCAAAGTCTTCTCCCATATCAGTTGGTGCATGGCTATCACCAAGTGTGACAGGGCTTTCAATCCCATCCGGTATAGTTTCGTCAGCAGAAATCAGGTCCTGTTCTACCTGAGTATTACTGTCAGCCCGTAAATAAGGGACGGTACATGGAAAAAGAATACCGGCACCATATCGGAGTCGTGGAGGTTCGTTGATCAGAATTTCTTCACCGTTGGCCTGAACATGGGGCTGTACTGGATCCGGACCAATCAGTTCTTTTCGGATAAAATTCAGAATATCGTTCCTCATTTGACAGGTAATTGGTTTCGGAGTATTGCTTTGTACTTTTCTTTTACTGTCTCGGCAAGTAGTATCATCAGAACAAAACGTGCGCGGCTCATACCTATATATAGCAGTTTTCGCATTTGATCACTACTTATATCATCAATATCAGTCAGTACGATATAGCCTGCTTCCATGCCTTTAAAGGACTGGATTGTTGCAAACGCAAAAAAATCCTGATTAATACTTAGTTCGCCTGCTGTCCGTATCTCACGAATATTGTGGCGGGTAACGTCTGCTGCTACTGACCGCGCCAATCTTCTTGGGGAAATAATAATAATCTCCTCCCGAGGCACCTGTTCATTGACAAGTTGATCAAGACAGGATGTTAGAATATCCACTTCTTTACCAGTTCCTGGCCACAGGTAATTCACTGGTGCTCCTTCTAGATGCTCAAGTAAGAAAGGTGGCCGCTCAAATCCAGATAACAGGGCAGTTTCCATACCAATCTGCTTTGTATTACGGCAATTAATGCGGAGGTTAAAATTAGCAAGACTTACATAACTATTAAGCAGATCGATCATTTCCCTTCGCGAGAGTTCTGCGAATATTGCCTGCTGTTCAAAATCACCATAAATCTCCCAACGACCGCCTTCCAGACCTCCTTTGAGCATAGCATCAAAAAGCTGTAGGTATGCTGGACGAATCAAATCCTGTCCTTCATCTATAATTAGTCTGTCAAACTGGGGTAGAATTCCTTTGGCAAACATGCGCGTCAGCAGATTTGGCAGAAACTCCGTGTAAAAATCCTGATTGTTAGTTTGCTGTTGATTGTAATCAAAACCTCGCGAAGCTTCGAAAAGATAAGCATGCAGGTTAACGACACTGATATTTTCTTTCCAGGGCGCCATTAGTTCAGCCATCCACGTGCCGATCATGTGGTTGAAACATGTCAGAAAAACGCGCTCTCCGGTTGCGGCAGCTCGAACTGCTGATTCCATAGCGACCATAGTTTTACCTGTTCCGGCGCTACCCTGAATTAAACAACGATTATTTGAATGAATATGATCAAGGATACGGAACTGCTCGGTCGTGTAGGATTTTACTTGCTTGTGAAATGCTTCGAGTCTCTCTTTAGAAGTTCTTATGCGCTCAAAGTCCCCTCTCAGGAAATGACAGAGTTCATCAATGTCTTTTAAAGAAAGAATTGATTCTGATTCAGAGAACCAGCGTTGATTCCGGTGTTTTAATAAGGTCTGTTTTTTCAGTCTTTCAAAAAAAGCCTCTGGGTTTGTACGGAGGGTATCACGATCAAGAATCTGCCATTGTTCATATTCTACACTGTGTTCTGAAAATGAAATATCCGGAAAGCAGCAGAAAAAGCCCATGAGCTTACGTGTTAAATGGTAACCTCTGCCAAATTCTTTTTCGATTGCAGAAAGTAGAGAGAACATGGCATCACGTGCCTGTACAAATGGACTTTTGCTGGAATTCACGTTGCCGAACCGGTCTGTAAAATACCAAACACCGTCTGTACAGCGGACGTCGCCACCCTTAACTTCCATCACGTAAATTCCACTACCGGGTATAAGAAGTAGAAAGTCGATTTCTCCGTACAGTCTTTTTGAATGTCTTGCCAGATTCAATGAATGTAACACGGTCCAGTTTGCACTGAATGCACTGCTGGATAGCAGATGAAAAATGTTTTTTTCTGCTGTGCTTTTACACGATTTGTCCACGTATGGAGGTAACATATGAGCCATTATACTCCTCCTTGATTTAATAGTCGGTTAACATAACGAGCGTCCTGACGGCGATAGAGATCATCAATAAAGTTTATGCGTAGCAGGTTAACGGTTCCCAGGCCGGGAACAACGATTGTGCCACCGAAGTTATATAACAGGTCATCTATGTCACCACGTTGAAGTTGCCTGCGAATTAGTAACATGACCTGTTCAGCAGCGCGCATCCGCCAGCCAGTCATAATATTGATGCAGTGTCTAACCTGATCAATATTTTCATAAAGCAACTCTGAACCGGTTACAAGGGAAATGCTGATGAGGTCGCTGTCATCATCCGGACCGATCTGATTATTGTCCTGCAACCAATTTCGAATGGTCGCTTCATGACGCTTACAGCCATTTTCGCGGAGACTGGACACTAATTCAGCAAAATTCCTATTTGACTTTCGGTAATGCTCCTGAATCAGCTTTTTCCATAATCCGGTCCAATACTTGACAGTTTTTAGTTTTTCAGGGTCTGCGCTTCTCTCAATGAGTTCAACAACTATATCCCTTTGAGTGCTAATCAGCGCGATTATATCCTTAGGACTGAGTGAATCAGTCCGTGATGAATTTAATTGAATATTTGTATTGCGGACTTCCTTCACATCAGAAATCACATAGAATTTATGGGATTCTGTAGCATAAAAACATTGATCATTGTCAAATATGATTGCTTTGGTGTAGAGTATTTCTGTTGACTGACTAGTCACAGTATTTCCAATAATGCTGGTATCCGCCAGTCTGAACAGGCGCTCTTCTACAGCTTTGTCGGTACTGATAAATGCAGTTTGCGATATTCCTCCGTTATTATACCAAGTTCGCGTTTTTACCCCAAGGCTATTAGCCTGTTGTGCAATCTGTCGCTCGAGAGAACGAAAAAAGCCGACTTCAAATTCGTAAAATAAGAGTGTCAACCGCGTAAAACGGTAACAGTTTATTAGATCTGTCATATATTTTATCCGTAGCCAACTGATCACCAATGCACTGGCAGATTCTTCGAGCGGGCCTAATCTGGGGATATCCGCGGCTGTAATGACGTGGGGTCGGGATAAGCATTTGGTTTCGTTTAGCATAGATTCAACTGCGGCAGTTTCCGACGCTCTGGAACAAATAATATAGTCGATACACTGGCTGGACAGAAGCTCCTGCAGACGAAGATATTTTGATGGCGGCTGTATTGAAAGACTAGTAGTCACCGCTGATAAGGTGCTAATTGCATCACTAACTTCCTCGGCCGACTCGCCAAGCCAGTTCTGACTTTTTTGGTAAAGTTCACTTATCTGATTCTCCTTTACCTGCAATTGTTGTATTTCTATGTCTGAAGGATTGTGCACCAGGGACGCGGCATAATTGAAAAACCTAACCAACATACTTCTCAGGTTGATAAGATCGATATTGCTTTCGTCATTGCTTATAGATGAAACCTTACTGACAAGGTTTTCAAGCGCTGTGTTCTCGCAGCGTTCAATGTCCACCGTGAATCTATTGTAAACTTCCAGTTGCTTTTTGAATGAGAGAAAAGGACCAGAACAGACTTGGTCACTGATTAAAGTCTGGTCTTCTCCGGTCAGATCTAAAATTTTTAAACCAAGGTCTGCGATTAGAGGAAAATGTTCGATTTCTGAAAGTTCGGTGATTACCACTACAGGTATTCCGTAATTTTTGATATCATGTAAATTAGTCAGGTTGCTTTTGACTATTCCTGCTCCATCGATCATCAGTAAGCAGATGCGATCTGCGAGTCCGTCAAATGTTGCCATTTCGGTTAGATCATTTGATAGAAGTAAGGGCTGACTGCTAGTTTTACTGCCAGAATCACTTATTCTTCCGGTAGTAAAATAATCGCTTATTACCGCATCATTAATGTTCAATCGTTCAGTGGCAACCTGAAAGTTTTTGAATGTGCCTACCAGACATATACTTTTTTTATTGAACATATCATTGCCTTGCAAATTAATGCCGAGCAACCTTTGAGCTGGTAGATTCTCAATTGTTGAAAAAGCTTCTTTGACCTTTTTGAACGTTGATAACTCCTTTCTCCCTAATGGCGCAGGCTTAAGTTTAGCAATGTTTCTGAACTTAACTGATATCTCAGGGCTACTACTATTCTTCTCGGATTTTGTCCAGAATCGGATACTATTTTCGTTGGAACCAGCCCAGGCTACCACAGCCGAATCATTTAGCATTAGCCGGTCACCGATCTGATAATGTTCATGTGAGCGATAAATTTCGCCTTTATACGTATGGTAATTTTTCCTGAGACGGTCAAGTGTTAGCGGTATAGACAGCCACTGGGATGCTTGTTTTTTTACGGGCATGACAATACAAAGCCCGACATCCAGACCTGGATTATCTAAAAAAGCTTCAACGTGTTTTAACGCGAGCTGCAGGAGTGGGGGAAATAGCTCCTTATCCTCCGTTAAACTATCCCCAAAGATCAGTCTTTCAATCAGTTCTCCTTCCACCATTGTTATTAGATTGATGCCAGCATATGTCGTAGGCATCCAGCCAGTTTTGAGGCCATCAATGGTGGTACAGCATTTCCGATCTGCCGGAATGCCGCATTCATGGCGCCGGCAAACTCAAAACCATCTGGAAAAGACTGTAGTCTTGCGGCTTCCCGGACTGAAATGGTTCTGGCCTGCAGACTGTCATAATGGATATGGGAGTAACTATCCTTTCCGAGATGCGCCATTAGCGTTCTACTCGGTTTATCAGCCTCCATTTTCCTCCATTTGTTCGGAAATTTCTCATCACTATATGGTGGGATAGTCGCTTTTTTCAATTGTTGGTATACACGTGTCTTTTCCCCAGGTATTCTCTTTCCTTCTGATATCTGTTGAAGCCTGCTTTGAAAAAGCTCCCTGGAAATTTGCAAGGCCTGCGGGTACTGGTCGCCCGGATTCATTCGACCAAAAATTGAAAAATCTCTGGGCAGGTACCGAATCAGGTTGGCATTGACCAAACCATTGGTTTCATATCCTTCCCAGTTGCGCATCTGTTGCTGATACTCATTGAGATCACACTGATTTGCGTAAGCAATTACATCTGAGATACGACGGGTGCCACGGCGAAACTTACTGTTAAGGTGGTCGGTTAGACGAGGCAGATCAGACAGTGCATCTTCTGCGGTGACCGCAGGAATAAGACTATGTGAATCAGCATCAGGCGGTTGTCGGAAGTATTGATGTACGCTTTGACGTAAAATGGTCTGCAAGGCCACATTTCGGGATCCATGATAACCTCTGGGCAAATCTGCTGTATGAGTAGGTATTGGAAAGAAGATTTCAGTTTCTACGCTTTCATGCAGACCGATTAAGAACATTCGTTCGCGCATCTGCGGAACACCATAATAAACCGAGTTCAGTAATGTATAGGCACAGCGGTAGCCGAGGGCAGATAGGTCATCGCATATGCTTTCTGCAATATTGATACCACCATAGTTGAGAATGTCAGGAACATTTTCCATCAGGATAGCAAGTGGACGGAATTCTCTGACATAATGCAGATAGCGTTTGTAGAGCTGACTCCTTGCATCATTCAGAAAAGCATTGCTATCATTTTTAACTTCACGAAGTTTGGCTCGGCCAATTCGGGTGAAAGCTTGGCATGGTGGCCCTCCAATGATTACATCGATCTGAGCAGCCGTGTCTCCTTGAAGTCCGAGTTGACGTACCAAGTCAGCAGGCTCAGTCTGCTGGATATCCCGCGAACTGTGTTTCTCCACTGGGTCATGGGGGTGAAAATTAATTGCGTGTGACTTTGCTGCTGTTTCATCTATTTCTACAGAGGCCACTATTTCAAAGCCTGCTTTTTTAAAACCAAGGGATAACCCACCACAACCACCAAACAAATCAAGTGCTCGGGGTGATAATCCTGAGTGTAGGCGATTTCTTTTATGTACAAAATAATCCTCAGTTGTGAGAAGGGTTTTGGGAAGCCCGGTACTAAATCTATTGCTGGTCATTGATCAAGACTGTCAACCCTATTGTAGAAAAAAACAGGGAATATATATACTTATTATTGCTTAGCAAGTTATGGATTAGTTAATTAATTATTGCAGGCCGGCACACAGTTGATCTCAATGTTTTATCTCTATGTTAAGTTATTTTTTTACAATATACTCTTTATAAACTTATATTCAGGCGACAGCTTTAATTCTATTTCACATTTCCCAAAAAAATGTGAATTGAGCCCCGAGCCAAGCTGGACCAATAATTATAGCAAGGGATTTCGGTCTAATTAATTAGATTATTTGTATTTTTATTATTAATTATATTGTTGGAATTTTTGTCCTAAGCAGACCGTTGAGTTATCCCTGTTAACTATCGGAATAGAAAACTTTTGAAAGAAGTAATCCATAGTTAATTATATGTTGCTTTAACAACTTCAATTACTGACCTGCTAATTACACCGTTAGGTTTGTATTCTTTTTCTCCCTTTTCTACACTCTCCATGAAAGCATTATATTTCTGTTCATGGTTTTCATCAAACATAGATTCAAACGGAGTTCCTTTAAATGTAATACGACCAACGATTTCGTATACATCATCACCACAGACTTTAAAACATTGCTCCATCAATATATTACGAATAGCTGCTTCTTCTGATGTATAGAGTGGCTTTCCTGCCGCATTTACATAGTCTTCAAATGGATCGTCCGGATGAAAACCGCCATTCAGCCCTTCTGTCACAAGTTGGTGAGCAAAACCCTCTACCTCCGCTATCGTTGTTATTTTAGTAATCATTTATTTGTCTGATTTAATTGTTTGAGAAGAATATGTAATGTCTCATCCCGTTTAGCAGGTTTTAATTCACACTCATATATGGTTATAATTCGCCAGCCTGCTTCAGTAAGTTTGACATAATTTTCTTCATCTCTACGCCTGTTTGAATTGATTTTGTCTAGCCACCAGTCAGTCCTGGTTTTCGGTATGACAAAATAGCGACATCCATCGTGTCCATGGTAAAAGCATCCATGAATAAGTATTACTGTTTTGTACTTTGGTAAAACAACGTCGGGTTTTCCTGGCAGCTTCTTATCGTGTAATCGGTACCGAAAGCCTTGTGCAAAAAGAAATTTACGGACAATTAGCTCCGGCTTTGTATTCTTGCTTCGAACCTGCGACATGTTATAGCTACGTTGTTCGGGTGTGTGTACATCTGCCATCTGTTAGCTAATATCTCTCATTAAAATGTTCAACCTGCCCAACAATTGTTCTTCGAATTTGTCCTCTGAAAGACAGACAGCAGATAAAATCCGCCATTTGATGTGCTTCCTGCTCTGTCAACGCATGAATCCTTAAATGCTCTTCTGCATATTCATGCCAACCACCACCAATAGCATCCGGGCCGGCTTCCCGAATTACAGTTACCTTATACGTAGATACCTTTATTTTTGACGTTAGATCGTTACTTGATTCATTTTCTCCTGTCAACAGTACCTGCCCTGCCATATCACTTACATAAGTCTGAGTACTAATTCCATCCAGCCTTTCATCCCTGATTATAACAGAGAGGTCAAATGCTTCCTGCGGACTATTAGCTCGAATAGCTAGCTCCTGTAGTATATTGATCGAACTACTTTTGCTATTATCTATAATCCGTATCTGGAATGTTGTAGCAGGTTCTTTTTCTGGCCCGAAGTAATATTTACGGTAGTTCATAGAGATATAAAGTTAAACAAAAGGGCCATTTTATGTAATGCATTCGTGTCTTAATGTGCCATCACCATTTTAATAGCTGTGGCCTATATTATGTAGAAATTATTAAGCCTATCTGTCTTTGCCGGGCCATGTCTAGTGTATAACTGATTTATTACAAATCTACGGCTTTTTTCATAAAAAGCCGTAGATTTGTAATAAATCAGTTATACACTAGACAGAAATTACCATTCGCTAGCTGAAGCATGAAAAAGCAATTTATCCAGGACTTTTTCAAAGCCAATGACGGCATTATTCGCACCAAACAATTGCGAAAAGCTGGATTTACCCATTTTCAGCTCAATCAACTGATCCAGACTGGAGAAGTCCTGAAAGTAAAGCAGGGAATCTATAAATGGAATGATTCGAATCAGAGTGAATTGGCCGAAGTAGCCCACATAGTTCCTGAGGGTATATTCTGCCTGTATACAGCCTGTCAATATTATGAACTAAGTACCTTCGTTGCCTCCTCTTATCATTTGGCCATCCCAAAAAAGTCAAAAGTCGTCCTGCCTGACTATCCTCCAATTAAGTTATATTATTGGGAAACAGACTCTTACCAGACTGGACAAACTGAAATTAAGCAAGATGGTGTGTCTATACGGATGTATGACCTGGAAAAGACCGTATGTGATATCATCCGGCAGCGCAATAAAGTTGGCCTGGATATAGTCAAGGAGGTAGTAGTCACGTATCTCCAGCGAACCGACCGCAACTTGGCTAAGTTAGTTGAGTATGCTGGTGAATTAGGATTGAAAAACTACGTGTCGAACTACCTGAACATACTGGTATGAAAAATAATATTGCTTCCATCCAAAGCAGGTTAAAACAAATTGCCCAGCAGGAGGGAAAAGCCTATCAGTTAATTATAACCCGCTACTTTCAAGAGCGATTACTATTTCGGGTGTTCTCTTCCGATTATGCACTCAACTTTTGCCTGAAGGGAGGGGCACTCTTATATGCACTTGAGCAGGAAAAAAGCCGTCCTACCCTCGATATTGATTTCTTGGCTTTACGGCTTTCCAACGAAGCATCTCGATTAATCGATATTTTCACAGAAATAGGACTCATTGAGTACGATGTTGACGGAGTTGTACTTGATACGCGTACACTTACGGCAATACCGATCACTAACGAAGGGACTTATCCAGGCATTCGAATAAAAATGACAGCCAGTCTAGGGAATATTCGTCAGGTCATGCAGATAGATATTGGTTTCGGTGATGTGTTAACCCCTGCTCCCACCCGCATGGATTATCCTACGCTGTTGGAGATGGATAGTCCTCAGGTACAGGCATATTCAATCGAGACGATCATCGCTGAAAAATTCGAAGCGATGATTGATCTGGCTCAACTAAACAGCCGTATGAAAGATTTCTACGATGTATACCGACTACTTCAAGGGGAGCAGTATGAGGAGTCAACACTAAATCAAGCTATTTTCAACACATTCGCATGGCGTCAAACGGTCGCAGAACCAACGCACTCACTCTTCACCGACGCCTTTGCCACTGATGCTAAAAGAACGGGGCAATGGATGGCCTTTCTGAATAAGTCAAGTCTGGATACCCAGCTTGAATTCACGGAGGTAATGAAAACGATTACTCAAAAGCTACAGCCCATTTATCATAGGATAGTCAATATGAAATCCTGAAACAACATGATCAGTAACTAATTACTGCTGCTAGGTCTTATTGTTAAATAAAATAAAGTTTACTCATTGTACAGTTTACCAATGTTGTACATAACCTTAATCGAAATAATAACCTGCAAAACAAAAATCGTCCAGAAAAACCACGATTAAGCGAAAAATCGTGAACTACTTAACTGAACGGATTTATTGAACGCAAAAAGGGGCATTTCCCGCCCCATCTCTCCTACCCAGCCTCCGTCCAGAAAAACGTCCGAATAAAATCAGGACAAGACATTACCCCTACCCCTTATGCTGGTTGACCAACCCTTAAGCATTTAAGGGGGTTCTAGATCCTAGGAAAATGCTTGATTTCATTAATTTTAGGCCATGAATCAGCAAGTAGTGAACCCGATCAACGAGGCCAATACCGTGAACTTAAAGCTTCGAGGTTTTAATGTGTATCAATTTGACGCGACGGAAAGTGGAGCCCCGACCTATAATCGTCGCGATTTTTATAAGATCGTCCTGTCCACTTCCCACATGCTCATTCATTATGCCGACCAAAGTATGGAAGTGAAAGGAACCTTTTTATTCTTTTCTAACCCCCATGTACCTTACTCGGTTGAACTGCTCTCGCCAACTCATACGGGCTATTCCTGTCTATTCAACGAAACATTTCTCCAGGTTGCCGGACGGCTGGAAAGCATTCAGCAATCCCCCCTATTCAAAATTGGCGCGCGGCCTGTCTTTGTCCTGAACCAGGGACAGCAGGCCTTTCTTGAGTCCTTATTTGAAAAAATGCTTCAGGAGCAGGATGGCGATTATCCATTTAAGGATGAACTGGTTCGAAATTATATTCAACTTGTTGTGCATGAAGCCCTAAAAATCCAGCCTTCCGATAAGGTTATTAAAAACAAAAGCGCAGCTTCCCGCATTGCCGCCTTATTTTTAGACCTGTTGGAACGGCAGTTTCCTATTGAAGCCCCTCAACGACCTCTCACCTTACGTACGGCTCAGGATTATGCTAACCGGCTGTCGATCCATGTTAACCACTTGAACCGGGCCGTTAAAACCACTACGGGCAAATCAACCACTACGCATATTGCCGAACGAATTGTGGGTGAGGCCAAAGCACTTTTACAACATACCAATTGGAGTATTGCCGAAATCGCTTACGGACTGGGCTTTGACTACCCCACTCACTTCAATAATTACTTTAAACGCGTAGCCGATCAGGTACCTAATGCCTACCGAAAACAATAGGTTGAAATCATTACTTTTTGGTTTGATATCTGTTAACCCCTGCCTGTCTGACGGAGTTACTTTTGCAACGTCTTTCGGTTCCGCTCCGTCAGTGAGCCGCTAAAACGAAACGTAACGTGATGAAGTACGTAAAGCTTGGAAACACCGGATTAGACGTTTCTCAGGTATGCCTGGGCTGCATGGGATTTGGTCGGGCGGAAAATTGGGTACACAATTCATGGGGACTGGATGAAACGGCAAGCCGCCCGATCATCCAGAAAGCGCTGGAACTGGGGATTAACTTCTTCGATACGGCCAATGTGTACGCCTTTGGCAACAGTGAAGAGATTCTGGGCCGTGCTTTGAAGGAGTGTGCCAACCGCGATGAAGTGGTCATTGCGACCAAAGTATGGGGCCAAATGCACCCAGGACCCAATGGAAAGGGGCTTTCCCGTAAGGCCATCCTAAGCGAGATGGACAAAAGCCTTAAACGGCTCCAAACCGATTATGTCGATCTTTACATCATTCACCGGTGGGATTACACAACGCCCATTGAAGAAACAATGGAGGTTCTACACGACCTGGTGAGAGCCGGTAAGACCCGCTACATCGGTGCCTCGTCCATGTATGCCTGGCAGTTCCAGAAGGCAAACACTGTGGCTCAACAACAGGGTTGGACACGTTTTGTCTCTATGCAGAATCATTTGAACCTGCTTTACCGGGAAGATGAACGGGAGATGATTCCTTACTGTCAGTCGGAACAGATCGCCCTGACTCCGTATAGCCCGCTTGCTGCTGGCCGATTAACCAGGGACACGACCGCAACGACTGAGCGAAGCGAGAAGGACTCGATTGCCAAAACCAAATATGATGCAACCGCCGAAGCGGATCGGGTGATCATTGACCGGGTAGCTTCACTCGCCGAAAAACGGGGGGTAGCACGGGTTGAGATTGCCCTGGGCTGGCTGTTCCAACGCCAACCCGTAACCATTCCCATCATTGGCGCGACGAAGTTTTCCCATCTCGAAGATGCCCTACGTGCTTTAGCCATTGAACTGAGCGCTAAAGAAACAGCCTTTCTGGAAGAACCTTACATTCCCCATAAGATTGTCGGCCATCAATAAATAAATCCAGACAAGCGGAGCTTCTGCCTTCTCTGGTTTGAGAACAGGACAGAAGCAGTCAGGCCCAACTGGCTCCGGTGGCTATTTCTCTTTTTTCAATGGGCAATCTAGGAGCACGATTCAGCATGTGCTTTCCTTGTTCAGATGGTGTCTTTTAAAACTAAAGTCAGTGTAGAAATCTATGGTTTTCATAAAACAAGCACTGGTTTTAGTATAAGTTTCAATCTATAAAGTGTCGAACTTTGTGTTTGGTACCCCTCTCCAGGAGGGTGTTAGCTCGCTGAAACGAACAGCTACCAATTAACCCTGTGAAACGGCAATACTATGGAAGAGTCAAATGAGTTGACAATTAGTCGGCGTGAAATGATTGCGGGAACGACCGCTGCGATTGCCGCTATTACCCTGGTGAACGTGACAGGTACACAGGCGGCTCCGCAGCATACCGTTCCTCTATCGCTGGCAAAGGTGTCGTTTACGGTGAACGGGCAACCCCACGACCTGGAACTGGATACCCGAACTACCCTGCTCGATACCCTCCGGGAACACCTGCATTTTACGGGCACCAAAAAAGGCTGTGATCACGGGCAGTGTGGCGCGTGCACGGTACTGGTCAATAACCAGCGTATCAATGCCTGCCTATCGCTGGCCCTGCAGCATCAGGGTGATTCCATAACGACCATTGAGGGACTGGGAACACCGGACAAGCTCCATCCCATGCAGGCGGCCTTTATCAAGCACGATGGCTACCAGTGTGGCTATTGCACACCAGGGCAGATCTGCTCGGCGGTAGGCGTACTGAATGAGATCAAGGCCGGTATACCCAGCCACGTGAGCGCCAGTCTGTTGGATACACCACAGGTTACCAATATGGAACTACGCGAACGGATGAGTGGCAACATCTGCCGATGCGGGGCTTATTCCAATATTGCCGAAGCGATGAGCGAAGTGGCCCAGAAATCGGCTTAGTACAACGTGTCTCCGCCATCTTCAACCCGTCCCGGGATTAACCTCATTAGTGTCCTATGAAAACTTTCACCTACGAACGTGTACACACGCCCGCCGAAGCGGCTGCTGCCGCGGCCCGAACGCCGGGGGCTAAATTTTTGGCCGGGGGTACCAACCTGCTTGATTTGATGAAGCTGGAAATCGAAGCGCCACAGCACATCATCGACATTGGCAAAATTGGGCTTAATACCATCGAATCAACTCCGGTTGGAGGCCTGCGCATCGGGGCGCTGGTGAGCAATACCGATCTGGCGGCTCATCCCATCGTACGTCGGGATTATGGGTTGCTGGCCAGAGCCGTGCTGGCGGGTGCGTCAGGGCAGTTGCGTAACAAAGCCTCCACCGCCGGTAACCTGCTTCAACGTACCCGTTGCCCCTATTTTTATGACACCAACCAGCTTTGCAACAAGCGCGTTCCCGGTAGTGGCTGCGCGGCCATTGCTGGCTTTAGTCGGCAACTGGGCATTATTGGCACCAGTAACTCGTGCATTGCTACCTATCCGGGCGACATGGCTGTTGCTATGCGCGCCCTCGACGCGACGGTAGAAACGGTAAAGGCCAACGGTGCCAAACGCACCCTTTCGCTGGACCAGCTTTACCGCTTGCCGGGTCAGACTCCGCACCAGGAAACGACGCTGGAGAAAAACGAACTAATTACTAGTGTCGTCCTGCCGCCACCGGTGGGTGGAGTGCATATTTACCACAAAGTACGCGACCGTAGCTCCTACGCTTTTGCCCTGGTCTCGGTGGGGGCTATTCTCCAGAAAGATGGCACGGGCCGGGTGGCCGTGGGGGGGATAGCACCCCGACCCTGGCGGATAGAGTCGGCCGAATCCCTGCTGCCATCAGGAGCGAAGGCATTTACCGCCCAACTGTTGAAAGGGGCCCGGCCCACGAAGGAGAATGAATATAAGGTAGCCCTGGTCCAACGAACCCTGGCAGCCGTTTTAAACGAAGCCAACCACTGACATGAAATTTGAAACGCCTGCCGGAATCAACCCGATCGACCAGCTCAAGGTCATTGGGAAACCAACCGACCGCATTGAAGGCCCGCTAAAAACAACGGGAACGGCCAAATACGCCTATGAGCATAACGAAGCCGTGACGAATCCCGCTTATGGGTACGTCGTGGGCGCGGCCATTGCCAAAGGACGCATCAAGGCCATCGACCAAACAAAGGCTAAAGCTGCGCCCGGTGTGCTGGCGATCGTGACAGCCGCCAGTGCTGGACCCCTCAAGCCGGGTCAATTCTACGTAGACCGGCTACTAGCCGGACCCAATATCGACCATTATCACCAAGCTGTCGCTGTGGTGGTGGCCGAGACCTTCGAGCAGGCCCGCGCGGCAGCCTCCCTGCTGAAAATAAGCTATACCAAAACCAAAGGAGCCTACGATCTAACAGCAGCCAAAGATTCGGCACCCCTTATCAAACAGGGTCCGTATAGTCCACCCCCGACAACAAACGTGGGGAATTTTGAGGGGGCCTTTGCGTCGGATCCGGTTAAGCTGGATGAAACCTACACCACCCCCGACCAGACCCACGCCATGATGGAGCCGCACGCGACCATTGCTAAATGGGACGGGGATAAACTGACGTGCTGGGCATCCATTCAACAGATCAACTGGGGCGTTCGGGACATCGCCACGGTGCTGGGCATCCCGAAAGAAAATATCCGGCTCATATCGGCCTTTATCGGTGGCGGCTTCGGCGGGAAGGGTACCGTCCTGTCCGACATCATCGCGGCTTCCCTGGCGGCCCGGGCCGCCGGTCGACCGGTAAAAGTAACCCTGCCCCGGCCACTGATTGCCAATAACACGACCCACCGCCCGGCCACGATCCAACGCGTCCGGATCGGGGCTACCCCCGACGGAACCATCACCGCGATTGGGCACGAAAGCTGGTCGGGTAATTTGCCCGGCGGAATATCCGAAACGGCCACCGCATCGACCCAACTGCTGTACGCGGGTGCCAATCGGTTCATGCAGTTACGGCAGGCGGTGCTCGATCTGCCTGAAGGAAGCGCCATGCGCGCGCCGGGGGAAGCGACGGGCATGATGGCGCTTGAGATTGCGATGGATGAGATGGCCGAGAAACTGAACATGGACCCGGTGATCTTCCGCATCAAAAACGACACGCAGGAAGACCCCGAAAAACCCGGTCGAAAATTTTCGTCCCGTAAACTGGTCGAGTGCCTGAAAACCGGGGCTGAGCAGTTTGGCTGGAACAAGCGGCAGGCCAAACCCGGCACCGTCCGGGAAGGGCAATGGCTGATCGGGATGGGCGTCGCGTCGGCCATCCGGGGGGCACCAATCCTAAAGTCGGCGGCTCGCGTACGGCTAAGTCGGGAAGGCATCGTTACGGTCGAAACCGACATGACCGATATTGGAACGGGCAGTTATACCATAATCGGGCAAACGGCGGCCGAGATGATGGGCATTACCATGGATAAGGTGGTGGTTAAACTGGGCGATTCGACATTTCCCGAATCGCCCGGTTCGGGTGGGCAGTTGGGCGCGGCTTCGTCCACGTCGGGCGTCTATGCTGCCTGCGTCAAACTGCGCGAATCGGTAGCTAAATCGCTAGGCCTTAGCATCGAGAAAGCCGAGTTCGTGGACGGAAAGGTACGCGAAGGTAACCGCAGCTATGCGTTGGGCGACGCAGCCAAAGCCACCGATCTGGTTGTTACGGATGAAATGACTTACGGAAACCTTTCTGAGGAGTACGCGCAGGATACCTTCGGGGCTCATTTTGTGGAAGTAGGTGTGAACCGCTATACCGGGGAGATTCGCGTCCGGCGCATGCTGGCCGTTTGTAACGCCGGGCGTATCCTGAACCCCAAAGCCGCCCGCAGTCAGGTGATTGGGGCCATGACCATGGGCGTTGGCTCGGCCCTGATGGAAGAACTGGTGGTGGATAAGCAGGTTGGTTTTTTTGTCAACCACGATCTGGCGGGTTATGAAGTGCCCGTGCACGCCGACATTCCACATCAGGAGGTCATTCTGCTCGACGATGTTGACCCCACCATGTCGCCAATGAAAGCCAAAGGTATTGGTGAGTTGGGATTGGTTGGTGTGGCACCAGCGGTTGCCAATGCCGTTTATAACGCCACGGGTATTCGGGTTCGTGAGTACCCCATCACCCTCGACAAGCTGATCGATAAACTCAGCGTCAATGGGTAATATCGAAACGACAGTCGGTATTCTCATCCCTACTGGAGAGACTAGAAGCAGAGAAATTTAAGAGAGCCAATTTTTTACAAGCAAAACCTAAACGCCTAAACCACCAACTCCATGAACCCCTTAGACCGACGCGAATTTTTGACCCGATTATCCCTGGCTACGGCCGCCATTGCCGCACCCGGATATGGGTTCTCAAACGTTGGCCGAGCCGACGAATTCGTAGAAGTAGCCACCACCCACGGCCGACTGAGAGGGGCTCGAGCTGAAGGCGTAACGATCTTTAAGGGAATACCCTACGGGGGGCGGGTTTCCGGCAACCGGCGCTTTCAAGGGCCCGCTCCCCTTGCCCCCTGGACCGGTGTGCGGGATGCATTGCAGGTTGGTGTACCGGCCATTCAGCCTCCCCGGCGCAACGAACCGGCTCCCGCCGAGGACTGCCTGTTCCTCAATGTGTGGACACCGGCCAGCGACAATCGCAAACGCCCGGTGATGTTCTACAGCCACGGGGGTGGATTTGTGGCTGGTTCCGGTGCATCAGGTGGGCAGGATGGGTCAAATCTAGCCCGCAACTTCGACGTCGTCGTCGTGGAAACAAACCACCGATTAGGACTATTGGGCTTTCTTTATCTGGACGAACTGGCTGGTGCAGACTATGCCGGCTCGGGCAACATGGGGATGCTCGATATTACATTGGGCTTGAGATGGGTACACGACAACATTGCCCAGTTTGGGGGCGATCCTGACAATGTGATGATCTGGGGCGAATCGGGCGGGGGAGCGAAAACCTCCTGTTTGTACGCCATGCCCGACGCGGCTCCCTACTTCAACAAAGCCTCGATTGAAAGCGGACCGGGGGTTCGCATGCTCCCCAAAGACGTAGCCGCCGAAACAACGGCCGTGCTGCTCAAGGAACTTAGTATTGCCCCAAAAGACTGGCGCAAATTGCTCGATGTGCCAGCGGCTACGTTGCTGGCGATGCAGAACAAGCTCCCGTCCGTACCGCCGTTTCAGGAGAAGAATCGGACGCAGAGCCTGATGCGCCGGAACTACGGCGGGTTTGGACCAGTGGTGGATGGCACAGTGCTACCCCATCATCCGTTCGACCCAACCGCACCGGCCATTTCGCGCGATAAGCCGCTACTGGTGGGCTGGAACGAAGACGAATACACGTTTTTTGCTTGGCAAAGTAAAGACACTGCGTTTGCTAAACTGGATTTTGAGGGCGTCCAGAAAAAACTGGAATCCCAATACGGAACTGATGCCGGGAAAATTGTCGATACGTACCGGAAAGCAAACCCCAACGCATCGGCCCCCGCTATTTTTGTCGCCATATCGTCGATCGGTATGATGGGACTGGGGTCAATAGACATTGCGGAGAAAAAGGTGAAACAAGGTGGGGCACCGGTCTATTTGTATAATTTCGGCTACAAGTCCGAAAAGAAAATTCCGGACACGGACTATGCGCTGGGTACGCCCCACGCGATGGACATTTCGTTTAAATTCAACAACGAGGTGCCCCCCCGCGACGGTTCGGCCCCCAAGGAAAGCTATTTTGGAGGCAATCGGCCGGAACGGTTTACGGCTTCCCGCCACTTCGCCGAACTCTGGACCACCTTCGCCCGGACGGGTAAACCAGCCGCCAAAGATGTTCCTGCGTGGCCAGCTTATAACCTAACTACCCGCCCCACCATGCGTATTGATTCGACCTGTGAAGTAATTGATAATCGCTTCAGCCAGGAACTGGCTATGTGGCGCTCAATCGGTAAAGTTGGAAGCTAACTTCTTTTCGTACTACCCATAGCCCCCTAAAATTATTCAAAATCGACTTTTGGAAATTAACATGAACGGGAAAGTGATCGTCATTACAGGCGCCAGCAGTGGTATGGGCGCAGCGGCAGCCAGGCACTTATCAGCCCTTGGGGCAACGGTTGTCCTGGGCGCCCGTAGAGCGGACAGAATTGAAACGCTGGCGAAGGAGATTCAGGATCAGGGCGGAAAAGCACTGGCCATCGCTACGGATGTCACGCAACGGGATCAGGTAAAGAAATTAGTCGATTCAGCGGTTGGACAATTTGGCCGGGTAGACGTCATCCTGAATAATGCCGGTGTCATGCCGTTATCGCCCATGGACCGCCTAAATGTGGCCGAGTGGGACACGATGATCGATGTGAACCTTAAAGGGGTGCTTAACGGTATTGCCGCTGTTCTCCCCCACATGAAAGAACAGAAATCAGGTCAGATTATCAACACCGCTTCGGTGGCGGGTCATAAAGTGTTCACTGGCTCGGCGGTGTACTCGGCCACCAAATTCGCGGTGCGTGCCCTGACAGAAGGCCTACGGATGGAGGTGAAGCCGTATAATATCCGGACTACCATCGTGTGTCCGGGCGCGGTTAAAACCGAATTACTGGACCATATCACCGAGGCAGACATCCAGCAAGCCAACAAAGAGTATGTAGGGGCGGTAGGGATTAGCCCGGACAGTTTCGCCCGTGTAATAGCGTTTGCCATCAGCCAGCCGGAGGATGTCGATATCAATGAAATTATCTTCCGTCCAACATCCCAGGAACTTTAAGCTAATCCGTGCTGACAGCAGTCTCATTGACCTCTACAACTCATCGGGTAGGATCAACTAAACGGCAAATAAGAAGGGAGATACACCTTCTCCCCTCATACAGGTAACGTATTATACCCACAACTAACCCGTTGTAATGTCCTTCAAATGGACCATTGCAACGGGTTAGTTGTGGGTATAATCAAATTCTACAGATCGCCGATTCAGTCCTCGTACGCTGGCGATATGGGTGAACGCCGAAACTCATTGGGCGTTATCCCCACGTACTTTTTAAAGAACTGGCTGAAGTTAGGCTGATCTGCAAAGCCAATAATCTGGCTGATCTGCTGCAAACTCCAATCGGTCTGAATTAGCAGCGCTTTACTTTCTTCGATCAAGCGATTTTTGATGAGCGTGCTGATGGGCTGACCGATATGCTTTTTCACTAACCCGTTCAGGTAACTGGGGTTCAAGTTCAGTTTCTGGGCATACTCCTGAGCCGTCCGTATCCGAATGGGCTTGTCCAGGTTGGCCAGATTGGTTTCCTTCTCCAGCAATTCGAAGAAATTATATACATGCCGGTACTCATGAGAAATCGGACCGGTTGACGTGTAGGTTGTTCCTTTCAGGCTTTCAATCAGAACCAGTTGCGCGTAAGCCTGCATGGCTTCTTCGGCTAACTCCCCGCCCGAGGCCGCTTCAATCTTCATCTGGGTGAGTAATTGGTGAATCATCTGAGTGGATTCTTCGGAAAGGCGCAGAATCTTTTTTTCGGTAAAAAACCGGTATCGGTCGATGACCAGCTTTAGGGAAGGGTGCTGATCCAGGTACCGTTTTTTAAACATGCAAAAGATCCCCCCTCCTACCGTTTCGGGGGCATTGCGCCAGCACACAATTTCATTGGGGTGCAGGAATAAAATGGTTCGTTCATCAATGAGGTAGTTGTCCTTCCCTACGGTTTGGCAACCCGTACCGCTGGTCATGAGCATGATCTTGTAGAAATCCCGTCGGTTCGGTGAGAGGTAGTTATCACAGCCACTTTTTTCCCGATCCACGACTTTAATGTTCCAGTCTTCGTAGTACAGTCGGCTCACCGGCGTGGTGCCAGGGGGAAGCTCGGATGGACTATCATAAACCATCGTGATGGGCTGGGTTTCACGTTGCATTTTCATAATTGCAATTTATGATTATCAAATTAGTATAAACTATTTTGTGCAGAAAGGTAGCTGGAAATCGGGCACTTTAATCTGATTATCAACTGTCAACGGCTTAACCTCAAATTTATTGCAAACGTATTACTCAATTTATCTTTTTGCAAGAGATGCGTTTTTCATAAATAATGATTCGATTTTACTATAAAGTGTCTGCTCAAGTTCAGGTTATTTTGCCAAGGTCTATAGTCCGTGTTTACTTGTATTTGTTAACACGCTTTACTGCTTAAAGTCGATATACCGGCGGTAAATGAATCACGAATCAGTTGGCTTTTTTAAGTTGAGGTCTTGATAATTTAATTAGGCGAGCTAAACCGTTTATACTATACGTCATTTCTCTCGGCCAGAAACGATAACGATCATCAGGAAATGCTGATCCTTGAGCCTGGAGTTAGCATTTAACGTAAGCTAATCAACAACACGATTGACCATGAAAGAGATTAAAGCCATACTTGATATCTATGACCAGATCGACTTGTCCCAGCGAAAGCTGGCACTGGCCACCGTTGTCTACGTAGAAGGATCAGCGTATCGTCGACCCGGAGCCAGGATGCTTATCAGCGACGATGGCCGTTGGGAAGGAGCTATTAGTGGGGGTTGTCTGGAAGGTGATGCTCTCCGCAAAGCGCGGCAAGTTATCCTGGATGGTCAATCCATGGTAGTTCGCTACGACACAATGGATGATGATGCGAACAGCTTAGGGATCGGGCTGGGTTGCAATGGCATCATCGATGTGTTTATCGAGCCCATTGATCCCACGGATGAGACCAACCCCATTGCCCTGTTACGAGACTTCGTCCAGCTGCGGGATCAGCGTGTTATCGCTACGGTTTACCGAAGTGACCCCGCGACAAGGCTATCGGCAGGATCCCGGTTTGTCTGTACGGATAATTCGGTTGACGCCGTTCCGGGCTGGCTTCTGAACGATATGGAAGCCGTTATGGACCTGGGCAAACCCTTGACGACGACCTACCTGCTGGAGGGTGGCTTGGTGGATATGTTCATCGAGCGGATTGATACCGGCATCGAACTAGTCATTTTTGGAGCTGGCTACGATACAATTCCGCTCACGCGTCTTGCCACCGAAATCGGATGGCAGGTGACCATTACCGAAGACTGCATCGCGCACCTGTCGCCTAAACGATTTCCCGAGGCCACCTGTGTGCTGTATGTAGACGCGCAGGCGGTGACCCAGAAAATTTCGATTACGGACCGGACTGCCGCCGTTTTAATGTCCCATAATTACAAGTATGACCAGGCTGTTTTGACAAACCTGCTAGCTACTATCGTACCCTACGTAGGCGTTTTAGGCCCCCGCAAACGATATGAAAAAATGCAAAATGAGTGGCGTAATACGGGCCACCATTTTTCACAACAGGAACTAGATCGGGTTCATTCTCCGATAGGCTTAGACCTGGGGGCCGAAACCCCGGATGAAATCGCGCTGTCTATTCTATCTGAAATTAAAGCTTTTTTCAGCCAGCGGACAGGCGGTTTCCTGAAAGAGAAAATAGGGCCTATCCATGAACGGCAATTAACTCCAGCGTCGGAGACTTTAGTTTAATTGTTCTATCCATTAACGCTCAACATAAAATGAAAAATCACGGCCTAATATTGATTGCCAGTATCTGCTTTGGGCTTACGTCTTGCTCGCCCGACGTGGCCGATAACGCAAATCCTCCAACGGGCTCCACCGGCTCAGCAGCGGTTGAAACCAACCCGGCGAACTCAACCTATCGCCCAGCCTTTTCGGGCCAAACCAGAATCGCAGGAGTCAGTACCACGACTCCTTTCACGAGTAGCGTAGTAACCGAATCACTGCGAAGTCCCTGGGGAATTACCAACCTGCCCGATGGGCGACTGCTTATCACCGAGAAGGCCGGTAGCATGCGCTTGGCTACCCCGGCTGGTCAGCTTAGTGGACCCATCACGGGAATTCCAGCGGTTAATCCCGCGGGTCAGGGGGGACTATTGGGCGTCCGGGTTGACCCCGCTTTTAGTACCAACCGAATGATCTACTGGGTATTTTCCGAAGCGCGGCCTGATGGGAACGTAACGGCAGTGGCCAAGGGCACCTTATCACCCGATGAAACAAGAATTGAGGGAGCAACGGTCATTTACCGCGCCTTACCCGCATACTCTGGAATAGCGCATTATGGGGGTCGGCTGGTGATTGATCCAGCAGGGAACTTGCTGGTGAGTACGGGAGAGCGTTCAGACCTGGTTACCCGGCCGCAAGCGCAGTCGATTAACTCAGGTCTGGGCAAAATCATTCGCATCAATAAAGACGGCACGGCTTCCAGCGGTAATCCCTTGGCGACTACGGCCGGGGCCTTACCCGAAGTTTATTCACTTGGCCTTCGTAACCCACAAGGACTGGCTTTTCACCCGGTAACGGGCGAGCTATGGGAAAGTGAGCACGGTCCAAGAGGAGGTGATGAGATCAACCGAATTCAACCTGGCGCAAATTATGGCTGGCCGATCATCACGTATGGGATTGAATACAGTGGAACCCGGGTGGGTGAGGGTATTCAGCAACGGGAAGGGCTGGAACAACCGGTTTATTACTGGGACCCAGTCATCTCCCCTAGCGGAATGACGTTTTATACCAGCAATCGAATTCCGGAGTGGCAAAACAATCTGTTCATTGGGTCACTGAGCGGGATGCACCTGGTCCGCCTGGTGATCGCAAACAACCGGGTGGTTGGTGAAGAACGATTGCTGGCGGGTGAGGGGCAGCGTTTTAGGGACGTCACCCAGGGGATAGATGGGGCTTTGTATGCTATTACAGACGGAGGAAGATTGTACCGGATCGATCGGCGATAAGGGTCACTGATTGTAATCTGATCACCAACATTTACAGACACATCAAACCTAACAAAAACGCATGAATGGCCATTTCTTAACTAAAATTAGACCCTACGCCTGGTATCCTGCGAGCACAAACCCGCCCCAGTTAAGTTTGGAAGAAGAGATGAGTTACCAACTCATTCTAAATATTGCGCTCGTTGGTGTGGTCGCTGGTTTCTATGATCATAAACGAAACCAGTTTTGCAAAAACTGCGAACGCTATTTCGGCTCGCATTGCGAACGGTTTGACCAGTACAATGACATTGACAGCATCAATAAAAGCCTGGCATGGACGTACGAACCGGTCAATAAAGTTTTGGCCTGGATGCTCATACCTCTCCCCGTCTTATCTAGCCTATATCAAGCTCACCCAGAAGCCGGGTTGAACTAAGCGACTGGTTGATTCATAAACCGTATAGTCTATAACGATGAGCCTACTAGGCAGACTTCACACCAAGCAATCATAAACAAACGAATAATATCCTTTATTAATCGTGCGAATGGCTTGGTACTACAGTCAGTTCACCAGCATGCTGGTGTAATCGTATTTTCATAATTGAACGGGTAATTTTTAGCCTACAACAAATGCCTTTCTACTCAATTGCTATTCCTGATGCACGTTTAAGTCCTTAGTAAATAAGCTTTAACAGCCAGAACAAACCTTTATTGGAAACTAATCCGCCCACCTATCTATCCTGCCTAGAGATGCGGTATTCATAAAAAAGGCTGTGGTTTTGCTATAAACCAGCCCATGTCTTTCGGGTAATTTTGTGTACTGAAAAGTAATCCTTTCAACTTCATAACGTTCAACGTTATCAATGAATCAGTATGAAAACAATAAACGGGTCGCGACTTACCTTACTTCTATTTTTTCTTATCGGAATCATGGCGTGCAAAATGGATGACAATGGGGCTCCTTCGGCTGCTGTGCCTGAAAACAGCGGCAACACGGAACCGGATACGGCTAGTACTAAGCCGCTCGGCAATAAGCTTAGAATCCGAGTCGGGGCCACTACGTTCACCGCAACCCTGCTGGACAATCCGACTGTCACGGCCTTTAAAACCAGGCTACCCATGACTGTCTCGATGAGTGAGTTAAACGGGAACGAAAAACTTTACAATTTCCCCGCAGGCTTGCCTACCAATTCAGCCAATCCCCGAACGATTAATGCCGGTGATCTGATGTTGTATGGGTCCACTACATTGGTACTCTTTTATAAGTCATTCCCGACAAGCTATAGTTACACCAAACTGGGACAGGTCGATAACCCAGCCGGACTTGAAGCTGCCTTGGGATCGGGTAGTGTAACGGTAAGTTACGACCTACAATAGCCTAAACGTTTCCGGCTCCCAATGGGTACCCAGAGCAGAAACTAGTAATCTCCTAACCTTAAAAATAAAGCTATATGGATGAGATTAAAAACATAGAAGACGAGTCAACTAACTCAGCATCATCCAGGCGGATTTTCCTGAAGCAATCGTCTGCGCTGGCCGCGCTAGTTATGACTCCGCCAGCCGCCATGGCTGCGGTCAACAATGGACTAAATGAAAAAGTAGCCACTGCGTTTGAGCAGATGCCACTTCATGTCAATATCAACGGGACGATTCGGCAGCTATCCATTGAGCCACGCGTCACGCTGCTCGATCTGTTGCGCGAGCAACTCCACCTGACTGGCACCAAGAAAGGGTGTGACCACGGCCAATGCGGAGCCTGCACGGTTCATGTTGATGGTGCGCGGGTCAACGCCTGCCTGACCCTGGCCATGACCACTGAAGGTTGCCAGGTAACGACAATTGAAGGCCTGACGGACGGAGATCGGAATCGCTCCGGCGAACCGGCCGCATCACCCGCGACAGCCCGATTACACCCCATGCAGGAAGCCTTTATCAAGCATGATGGTTTCCAGTGCGGGTACTGCACCCCCGGTCAGATCATGTCGGCGGTGGCCTGCATCCGCGAAGGGCACGCCAACAGTCCCGACGAGATCCGCGAATACATGAGTGGCAACATCTGCCGCTGCGGGGCCTATGCCAACATTGTCGATGCGATCATGGACGTAAAAAAAGGAGGAGCCAAGGTATGAATCCGTTTCAGTTTACGCGGGTTACGACCCCTAAAGCCGCCATTACTGCAATCACGAAAGAAAGTGGCACCTACTTTCTGGCGGGCGGCACCAATCTCATCGACTTGATAAAGCGCGAGGTTATCAAGCCCGAACGCTTGGTCGACATTAATAAGCTGCCGCTGGCCACGATTGAAAAAACAGCCACCGGTCTGCGGATTGGGGCCATGGCCAAAAATTCGGCCGTGGCTGACAACGAACTAGTGAGGAAGCATTTTCCGCTGCTGTCGATGGCCCTGAATGCAGGTGCTTCGGCCCAGCTTCGAAATATGGCCACGGTTGGCGGCAATATGATGCAGCGCACCCGCTGCGCGTATTTCTACGATACGTCGATGCCCTGCAACAAGCGTAGCTCCGTACAGGCAGGTCCCGACAAAGGACAGGCCAATGGGCCAGCGGGTTGCGGAGCCATTGGCGGTCACAATCGAATGCACGCCATTTTTGGCACCAGTAATAAGTGCATTGCCGTTCACCCCAGCGATATGTGTATTGCGCTCGTGGCACTGGATGCAACGGTGAATGTGTCGGGTCCCAAGGGCGACCGTAAAATTCCGTTCAGCGAGTTCCACCGGCTACCTGGCGAGCTACCGCAGAAAGATAATACCCTGCAGCCTGGTGAACTGATTATGTCGGTTGATCTACCGACGAACCAGTTTGCGGAGCATTCGCACTACCTGAAAGTGAGGGATAGAGCTTCGTATGCCTTCGCGCTGATATCGGTGGGTGTCGGACTTGACATGAAAGGCAAGACGATTCTAAACGCTCGGCTAGCGATGGGTGGGGTTGCCCACAAACCCTGGCGACTGACGGCGGCTGAGGAATTCCTTAAAGGAAAAGCCGCTACCGAAGCCAACTTTAAACAGGCCGCCACGCTGGCCATGCAAGGGGCGAAAGGCTACGGCGAGAATGATTTCAAACTCACGCTGGCCCCGAACTCGATTGTTGACGCGCTGAAAACCGCCACTAAAACCGCCTGATCATGACAAATAACACAAAAAATCCTCCGATTGATCGAATCGACGGGCGGATGAAAGTGACTGGTGGGGCCAAGTACTTCGCCGATTTTGAGTTACCAAATACATCCTATTGCGTCATCGTCGGCAGCGAAATTGCGAAAGGAGCTATCACTAGTCTGGATACCAAAAAAGCGCAGGGTGCACCCGGCGTACTGGGTGTGTTTACGCACCAGAATATGCCGCCCATTCCGGGCTGGGACGCCCCCGTGGGTGGTGAAGCGGACGGGCCAGCACCCAAGCCGAAAACGGAGGAGACCTATAGGATTCTAAGCAGTCCCAAAATCCTGTTCGATGGTCAGCCTATCGCTATCGTAGTGGCCGATACCTACGAACGGGCCATCTATGCGGCTTCCCTCGTCAAAGCGACGTATACCAAACAAGCAGCCCGCACTGATCTGCAAAAACATGTGTCGGAAGGCGTTGCGCCAAGGGGAGCCGATGGAGGCAACTACCTGCGGGGAACAGCCGACGGTTACAAAACCGCTCCGGTTACCCTCGAAGCCAACTACACGATTCCAGTGGAAGTGCACAACCCCATGGAACTGCATGGTATACTAGCTCACTGGACGGGCGACAAGCAGCTACTGATCTATGCCAAAACACAAGGTGTGAATGCTACGCAAAATGCGATGGCGCAAGCCTTTAAAATCGACCCCAAGAACATCCATGTGCATACGGAGTTCATGGGTGGCGGCTTTGGTATGGGGCTGCGTACCTGGCCACAGGAAACGGCGGTGGTAGCCATTGCCCGAAAAATTGGGCGACCGCTGAAACTGGTGATGAACCGGAGTCAGATGTTTACGCTGGTGGGTCACCGGCCCACTACGGTGCAGACGATCAACATGGGGGCCGATCAGGACGGGAAACTGATCGGGATTGCCCACGCAGCTACCGCCGAAACGGCCAGATACGAGGATTTTACCGAAGCGACCGTCAACATGACCAAGTTCATGTATGCCTGCCCCAACGTAAGTACCCGATACCGCATCGTGCGGCTTGACCGGAGCGTACCGATCTGGATGCGGGGCCCCGGTGAAGCCACGGGTGCGTTTGCGCTGGAGTCAGCCATGGACGAAATGGCCCACAAACTGAACCTCGACCCGATAGAATTTCGCCTGCGCAATTACAGCGAGACTGATCCGGAACGAAACCGACCCTATTCGAGCAAAAACCTAAAAGAAGCGTATCAGCGTGGAGCCGACGCCATTGGCTGGAAAGAGCGGAAGAACCAGCCGGGCAGCACCCGTGATGGTGACTGGCTGATTGGCTATGGCATGAGTACCGGCGTATTTAGCGCCTTCCGCTGGGAGGCCAGCGCCCGTGCCTTACTAAAGGCGGATGGATCACTAACGATTCAAAGTGCCGTGACCGACATCGGGCCGGGCACCGGAACGGCTCTGACGATGATCGCGCACAACGTACTGGGCGTACCTATGAACCGCATCAAGATTGAGTACGGAGATACGTCGCTTCCCAAGGCGCCCACACAGGGCGGATCAGCCATTGTCTCCGCCGTGGGGTCGGCGGTTTTTGATGCCTGTACAGGCATCAAAAACGAACTGATGGAGCTAGCCCTTAAGGCGGGTGCTCCCCTGGCGGGGCGGCAGGCCGACGAACTGACGCTGGCCGATGGCGTGCTGTCGGTTTCAACCGATTCGGGAAAGAAAGTTTCCGTCAGCGACCTGATGCAGGCCAATAAGCTGACCGTGATCGACAAAACGAAAGATTCGAAGGGAAGTCCGGAACAAGAGAAATATTCGATGTATTCGTTTTCGGTGCATTTCGTACAGGTACGGGTCAATCCGCTGACGGGTGTGGTGCGGGTGAGTAAGGCAGTAAGCGTAGCTGATTCGGGTCGTATCGTGAGCCCCAAAACGGCGGCCAGTCAGATGATCGGGGGCGTGGCCGGTGGCATCGGTATGGCCCTGACCGAAGAAGCGGTCATTGACCACCGATTCGGTCGTTTCGTCAATAACAACCTGGCTGATTATCACGTAGCGGTTCACGCCGACGTACCCGCCATTGAAACGATCATGATCGACAAGCCCGACCCGATTATCAATCCGATGGGTGCCAAAGGGATGGGTGAAATTGCCCTGATCGGATTTGCCGGAGCCGTGGCCAACGCGGTTTTCAACGCCACCGGTCAGCGTGTCCGTGACCTGCCTATCACCCCTGATAAGCTACTGCGTACGGTTTAACTGCGTAAGAGCGGGAATTATTTACCCGCTCTTACGATATGATTAAATGCCATTGTGGCACCAAGTGCAGTTGTTAACCAGGCTGTTTTTATGAACGATGATGTAACGAGTCTATCCCACCGTATTTGACCTAATCATAGTCCCTGCCCGAATTGCTAATAAAGCGCGTTTTGTCTGTTTTACTGTTCAGTCTTACTCCTTATCTCGTTTTTTCTCAACAAACAGATAGTTTGCTGCGGCAGAAAGGCTTAACGGGCGCTATTGCCGTCACCAACAATGGCGTTTCGCTGATTCCAACCTTCACCCTGGGCAAACCGGCTGTATTCTTCGATGTAGCGATGCGAAAAAACCGCTTGAGCTTCGAACCTCAATTGACCTTTGCGCTGAAAGATGCCAAACCCTGGTATTTTATCTTTTGGGTACGCTATAAGCTTCTGGAAACCAAAAAGTTTCGACTGGGGACAGGGTTGCATCCATCAGTAGTTTTTGTAAATAGCCCACTGTTGCCCACCGGCACACCTGCCACTGATAATCTGACTGCGGTTCGCTATTTTGCGGGCGAACTAGCCCCCGTTTACCGTATTACCAGCAAAGTCAGCGTAGGTATGTATTACTTATACTCACACGGTCTTTCGGGCGGGTCCAAAAACACCCATTTTGTATCGCTTACTGGAAATGGTTTAACCAATCCTTTTTTTGGTTCGGTTTATATGAGGGTAGCCCCTCAACTGTATTTGGTAACAATAGATGGACGGCAGGGTTACTATGCGACCGCTACGTTTACCCTGACAAAGCCCTCCTTTCCCATTGCTTTTTCCTCAATCATCAACCAAAAGATTCAGTCGGATATACCAAGCGATGATTTTGTCTGGAATGTCAGCCTTGCTTATTCCTACTGAACAATACCGGGTCGATTCGTTTAACTGGGTACAAAAGAAGACACAATGTCGATATAAATTTTTGCTGATTAACACCGACGTAACAAGAATAAACATGAGTCATTCAACTGAAACCAGCAATATTTTCCAGCGGATGCGAGCGGGTGAACCGCTCCGAAAAGATGATCCTGACTATGCTCAGTTTTCAGCGGTCGTGGCGCGTACCATACGACTATGTGTCCAGATGAACGCCACGGCCACCGAGCTGGACCAGGTCCGCAGCCGATTGAGTGACATCATTGGCACCGGGATCGACGAGTCGACCACGATTTTCCCTCCGTTTTACACCAACTTTGGCCAGTTTATTCATTTGGGTAAAAACGTCTTTATCAACCACAACTGTTCGTTTCTGGATATTGGTGGCATCACGATAGAAGACGACGTGCAGATTGGCCCCAGCGTCAAGCTTACGTCTGAAAATCACCCGTTAGACCCCACTGACCGCAAAACAGTCATTCTCCAGCCCATTCTGATCAAACGGAATGCCTGGATTGGTGCAGGAGCTACTATTTTACCGGGCGTTACGGTTGGCGAAAACGCCATCGTGGCAGCGGGTGCGGTTGTAAGCCGGGACGTACCACCCAATACGGTGGTTGCTGGGATACCGGCAAAAGTGGTGAAGACACTGTAGTTGAAGCAACAGAAAACTAGCCAAATGATTATGGAAAATTCAAGCCACTACAGGACAGCCCACTTTTCAGGCTATTTCGTAGTAACCCCGCAATTAATAAACATAGCCCGCACGAGTATACTGCTGTTGGTCGTCCTGATTGCAATTACTCCTCTAGCCATAGGACAAAGAAGTAATGTCATTACGGGTTCGCAGGCAGCGAAGCGAGGCCCCGCCGACACGTTTACGGGAACTGTTTGGGTAACGAGCCTTGTCCCCAATGACTCGATCTTTACGACTATTTCCGGCAGTGTCGCTTTTGAGAAGGGTGCGCGCTCGAACTGGCATTCTCATCCGACCGGGCAGATCCTCATTGTTACGGATGGGATCGGTTATCATCAGATCAAAGGGGAGCCCAGGCAACTGATTCACAAAGGTGATGTGGTTAAATGTCCACCCAATGTGGTTCACTGGCACGGAGCCAGCCCTGGTAGTAAGATGACTCACCTGTATATTATTCCGAATACGGAGAAAGGCATTGTCACGTGGCTTCAGCCCGTTACGGATGCGGAGTATAGCCAAAAATAAGTTGACTAGCAATGGTCGTTCGATCTGTCCAGACTATCATTGTTCGATAAATTTACATAGCTCGAACCTCGGCCCTTATTCATCTGCTGGTAGCTGTTCTGGTTGCTTAACATGTTCAGAATCAGTCTTCGTAAGAGCCATCCATCAGGCAACTCAAGACGACTAAAAGTTAGCTACCCTACTGTTATGCGCGATCATAAAGTCACCTCAACCTCTGGGAACTTAACGGGTTTACTCACTCAGGTATTGATTCTATTCATTTTATTTGTCAGTATAAGTTATCCTATGCACGCGCAGACCAAGTCTACTGAATCTTTAGATGCCAAACAGCAGTCTATCGTAACAATTTCGGCGCTAACTACTATGGGCGACATTCCGAAGCTCAAACAAGCGCTGAACGCCGGGCTTGACGTAGGCCTGACAATCAATGAAATCAAGGAAGAGCTCGTTCAACTCTATGCCTACTGTGGCTTTCCCCGCAGTCTGAATGGCATTAATGCGTTGATGGCCGTTGTTGACCATCGGAAAGCTATGGGTAAAAACGACTCCCTTGGTAAAGACGCTACACCGATTGACCAGAAGGCCGATAAATACACCGTTGGCAAGAAAACCCTGGAAGTGCTGATGGGTAAACCGGACATCACGGCCGAGATGGGTGCCAATGCCTTTGCGCCGGTCATCGATACCTTTCTAAAAGAACACCTGTTTGCCGACATCTTCAGTCGCGATGTGCTAACGTATCGTCAGCGGGAACTGGTCACCATTTCGAGTCTTGCTAGCATGGTCGGTGTTGAGTCCCAGTTGCAGTTTCATATGGGAGCAGGCCTACAGGTAGGCCTCAACGAAGCGCAACTCAAGGGACTGATTTCGCTGATTGAAACTAGCGTCGGTAAACAACAAGCTGATACCGCTCAGCAGGTCCTGGCCAAGGTTCTAGACGCGCGAGAGCCTACTAAGAAACATTTCGAGTTACTTGACAGAAACTGATATGGGCTCTTCGAGAATCATTGCCGTACTGGAAAGCTAAATCGAAAGCTACAATGCAAGTCCAATCGACTGGTAAATCGTCGTGTTTAAGACTTGTGTTATGAATTTAACAGGGATTAAGCCCCCCTCCCTCGCTCAAAATCGTTCAATTAACGGTCAATACTTCGAGTTTCTGGACTCGCTTACGCTTTGTAAAACAAGCAGTTGGCTTTGTTTTGACCACCTAACCCGGCAATCGTTCAGAAAAACGTCCCTTTGATTTTAAGATTAGTTTCAGAGTTGTAGGCGCCGAAGAACCTCCATAATCTGAATCATCTGCTCCGGTTTCCAGAGGTCACTCCGACTAAATCGTGCATACGCCTGTTGATAGGGAATTTTGGCCTGCTTAAGGACTAACCCAATATTTTTTGTATTCTGTAATCGCTGGGATAGCTCCAACTGAGCCTGTTGAAAGTCGAGCACAATCTGCTTATCCTGTGCATCGCCCAGCGCATTGATAACGTTCGTTGAGTCTTCTGAGGTAAGTAGTCGATGTCCAAGTTTCTTTAAATAGATCGTTGCTGGTGAGCCCGAAAGCAGATCATCCGAAGCCTGGGTGACTAGTTCACTGGCTTTGAGCAGGACGGTACTATAGTTCTTGGCAGCATCTATAATCTGCTCTTCAGCGGCTCCAAATGGCATATAATGTAATATTGATGGGGCCAATATTACAAAATTTACAAAATATGCCTCCATTTTTCACGATCAGTGGTCGAATAAAACTTAATCAATAGGGCTAATAAGCACATACTAGCCTCCTCCGCTTTAGAAAGTGGACGAAATGTGGATAGATCTTCTAGGTGTATGAGCCGCCAAACGCCTTCCAGGCTGGCCACTAGCGCAGGCGTATCCAGTGGTACTACCGGATTGGCTTGGTTACGTTCCCAAATCTGGCGGTTTATCCCGAGCCGCGCGCAGCGTGATTCATGATAGAGTTGCCACCAAGATTTAACAATGACCCGTAAATGGATGAGAGGCCGGCTCGCAAATATCGCTGGGATGTTATATAAGGCCCAGCGCTTGGCAAGTTCAGTTTCAACGGACCAAAACAAGGATTCTACCTGGTAAATAATAGGTGAATTTTCCGCCATACGTGAATGGGAATTAAACATACAGGACGAATGAAAGATTATGTATTGTAAGGTACACATAGGCTTCGTATGGAGAAGAAAGCCATTTAGGTATACTGGGAGTTAAAGTATTTGTTAGGATAAAAATCCGATTTCAAGGCTTTTTATTGTGAATTTGATTAACGAAAACCAAAGCATCGGATTGGACTATAGGTCATCCTTTAAAGCATTTTTGTTGATTTGATTTTAGAGTTTATTGTCGTTGTTTATTGGAATTAACTGTAGACTAATTAGCCTTAACCTATTGTGAGTAAAATACCGTCGGCCGGTCAAGAGAAAAATAGGTGTAAATCATTTGAATGATGTTAATCGGAATAAATCAAACGATTTCATTTAAACTGAAGTCGAGATTAATCTAAAGATAGGATTGGCCGTTCAACCGGCTCTTTATGTGGCCGATCTTCCCATTTATACACCTCGACCAGGGTAATGCCCCGCTCGGCCATCGCCTGTAGCTCTTCATCAGATTCTGTTCCCTTTACCACGTATTCAATTCGTTCTGGACAGAACGCCATAAAAATCCCTGGCTTCAGCTCGGTACCGTTTGGACCGTTAAAAGGCGTTTTTGCATGAGCCAGTAACACCCAGTCAACGCCAACAGCAAAGTCCTTCGGCACAAAGGGTAACCGCTTAGAAATGCCCTGTAATACAGATTCCTTGGCAAAAAATTCAGGGGTTTTGTAAAACTTCTCCCCTACCCACATCAGGCCATAGCGTTTGATCAGAGGGGAACTAAAGGGAAAACAGCCCAATTGGACCGTTCCCCCTTCACCCGTTACCTGACACCGTGACGAATGGCATGGTGCATCTTGAATCAATGCCGACGATACCCAGCTGTAGCACCGGTTGAACTCAATCCCGGCTCCGCAGCAAGGGCAAATCGTTAGCTCGATGGGCAGCTTACCACAGGAATTTGATCCCCTTCCGGAAACGAAGTACAGCACACCCTTCTGGCGGTAACCGCAACCTCGCCGTTTCTCATATCGTTTTTCAATAGCGTATGTCATAGTGGTCTGGATTAAGAAAATAGAGATGTCTGAACCATTTCATTTGGATGGACTGGCGCAGGTGATTGCGTAGGCTCAAACCTTCCCCGTAGTTCGTAGAGGTTGAATTGAATCAGATCGCTCACCCCGGCAGAAAAGCCGCTACTGGAATAGGCGGGGTGCAGATAAGATACCAATGGGCGGCAACGAGGAAACTTCAGATTAGCTTTATGTACCGTCGTTTCCAGGTATTTTTTGAAGGCTTTCGGGTCCTCGACCGTCAGGCACTCCAGCGACTTAAGCTGCTTGCTGAGGTATTCTTGCAGCCGATTCTTCGCATTATAGGAATTGGTGATTTTAGCGAAATACATGGCAGTGAAGAGTTAGACTAGTGAGGAATCAAGTTGCCAAGAGGAAGGGATAAAGCCTTCACGCTGAATGCCGCGCAGTAAGCCTTGATACTTTTTACGGCCCCCTTCAACGCATCCCCGGCAGGCCGATGCTTCAAAGTAAAACACCTCATAAGGAGCCTGTTTGGTTACTCCAATGATGACAAATCGCTTTGCATTCGGTGTTCCATCCAGATAGAAAGCTGCCTGACGGTCATAGTTGTAATCCTCACAGCTTTTCAGAAACTCACCATAGGATTTACAACTGGTCGTCTTGATATCAACAATCAGCTCATAGTCTGCTACCCATATATCAGTCTGGGCCTTGCAGGGAAGTCCCGTCAGTTTGTCTACCCATAGTTGTACCTGCTCGACCTGAGCCGTTTCCAGTACAGAGCGTACAAACTTGTTTTGCAGAGCTGCTTCCCGCATGGCCTTGAGTTGATTATCCATTTTGGGCGTTACGTCAGAAGGAGCCTGAGCTTGCAGTAATAGGGAATGGTAGAGCGTCCCAAATACCTGAGCCGCACCGGATGGTTTAACGGCCTTATTACTGAAAAGTCGGTTACGAAACTCACCTAAATCCGAGTTAGCATACCGGGGCATTGTACGGTAATTCATGATTGGAAAGGGGAATATATGTTAGAGAAGAAGCTATCAATCAGTTGTAAACCAATTCATGTGAGTAATTGAGTTGATACATTAGTAGGACTATACATACAGAAAAGGCTCGGTATGGATAGAACCCAGCCAATTAAGCTGCTTAATCGCTTCGTCAATCGTTGTTACGGGCTCTACTGTGCCGCCCTCGTCATCAGTACCGGTTAGTAGGGCAACGCCATGAATTGGATTAGACCCGTTAAAGGAAAATGCGGCTGGCTGTGGCTCCAAATCCAGTGCCTCATCATCAACCGTTAAGGAATCACCATTGTCCTGACGCGCGCAGACATCAATCAGACGGCAATCCAGGAGTCGGTACAGGTCACCAAGTAATCCGGTGCTTTCCACAGCCTCAACAGTCTGCGTTTGGGGGTCGATTTTAATAAGTCTCATTATTCTTATGTTTGATTATTATATCAAAGATAAGAAATTTACATTAAAACAAATAATAAAATATATATTAATGTAAAATGTGCGTTTGATTTATCATCGCCATACCCTTTCGAACAACCTCATGTACCTTTACTAGACTTTGGAATATTGAGACATTCAGTCTTAAATTCTTATGTTTGAATAACAATGTAGAAGCCAGCTGGTGTCCGGCTGGCTTCTCTTATTTGAATTCCCCGATACGTGTATCGTTACTTGGCTTAATTTCCTTTATTCAACTTTTCTCACCAGCTGGAATCACGCTTACAAATCACTTATCGAGTAACCCTGTACTCTCCCTTCGATAGTCAGTATTTATCAAGATAACAAATAAATGCCATCCCGAACCTTTTCATCGAATTAACTGGGTAGCCAGTTCTTACCCTGGCAGGCTTTTATATTGAATGTAGACCAAAGGCGTTCATCCTTGAAACGCAGGTGTAGCGTGCCTTTTTTGAAGCATCGAAACAGAAAGAACTGGCTGTCATGTTCGTCGGTATCTCCGATTTTCACTTTGCCAATAAGCCGTTCGAGCGATCCTATTTTATCATAATCCAAACCTGTCAGATAACACATTACTTTCTCGATGTCGGCAAACTCCCGGTACCGGTGGTAATTCGTGCTGTAGTAAGTAGACCAACGTATATCCCCTAGATAGCCCGGAAGAATCACTTTCTTGTTGACCTTCCAGGCCTCGTTCGTTTTCCAGCCTTCAACATGGCAGCGGTTCTCCTTATGGTACTGGGTGAATTTGTCGAATACATCCACAATCGCCCGTTGCATGATGCCTTCCCGATTAGACAGAATTTGAAAGATGACTTGTATCAGGTTTTCGCGCGTCAGATCCATTGCCCCCTGCGCCTTTTTATATTTTTCAAAGTCGGTCATTACCCCATTGGTCAGGTATTTACTCATATTGAGTTTACCCAAAATATTAGACCAGGCATCGGCTTTAAATCGTGTCAGAAATTGATTGTAAGCGATCTTTGGATTTGGATCTAATGTTTCCTCGACCAGCTTAATTATGCCAACGTGAGGATTCAGCAGGCCACCAGAATAGAACTCTATTTCCTTCCGTGCTTTGACATAATTCACATAGGCCGTTTTCACTTTTTCGTACTGGCGTAGCATGGCCCCGGTTAGATCGGACATGGCCAGCTCACTGGTTACGGTTTCCTCGCTGAAATCCGCGTGTTGCTCGTCGGTGGCTCCATCGAATGAAAAATCAAACCGGGGGCTGCTATCCTCTTTATGCAGCCGAACCATAACCACGTCAACCAGGGTACGCCTGGCGGCCTGACTGAATGCTTGTCCTACTTCCTCGACCGTGCCATGATCCTCGACGATTCGGGCTAACTGCTGACGCTTGGCCGTACAGGGATTACGAAGCGTTTCCCGGTTGA
This sequence comes from Spirosoma agri, assembly GCF_010747415.1. Taxonomy (NCBI): domain Bacteria; kingdom Pseudomonadati; phylum Bacteroidota; class Cytophagia; order Cytophagales; family Cytophagaceae; genus Spirosoma; species Spirosoma agri. Next base: position 62,308 of record NZ_JAAGNZ010000006.1, read on the forward strand.
GCAAACAGGTTATATCTCCCTCAATTAGAATGTCCCATGCCTTTAATAAATGTTCATCCCCATTACTGAAGGGTGGATTCATCAGGATCAGGTCAAACAGGTAATCACCTGAATAGGTCAGGAAATCATTATGAATGACCTTGTAATCCTTTCCCTGCAAGGTGTATGTCAGTTCGGGGTCTTTCTCAATAGCATACAAATTGTTTTTCTGTCCGCTTCGGCCACGGCTGATATAGTCAAGAATGGCCCCTCCACCCGCTTGGGGGTCCAAAATCTGGGCTTTCGATAACCGGTTATAATAGGGGCTAATCATTCGGCTAATCAAAAAGTCCGGCGTTGGGTAGTAGTCGGGATTCATAGAAAAAGGGTTCTGGCTTACCCCTGACTTACCTTATTTGATAGGGGTAAGTCAGGGGTAAGTGCTGTTAGTCGTCAGATAAAAGAAAGGTTGCTCTTGCACCCACAAAGCCATTTTTAAGGTAGTCGGGTAAACTATCCACGAGGTTTCTGTACGCTTCCGAACCCATACGGTTTAGTATATACGTCTCGTGAATGATCCCGACCGCGTGTATTTTCTCAGTCAGTTTAATGTGCAGGGCTGCGGCTTCTGGACCGCTTAAACGTTGAGGCTTGAAACCGCCTGTTAATCGGTGCTGAATCAGATCAGCAAATGGGTTACCCTGCTGGGTATAAATGGGGCCGTACTTTCCGCATGTTGCCCACCGGCTCAATAAGCTCTCAATTACTTCGGGATTGGCTATGCGGATGCCGTCAATAGCCAGCACGGCACGAGCCGAAAACAGAACGGCAAAATAGGCTTGGGGAAATGACCAGTTTAGGGACGCATTCAAAAAATCGCGGTCGGAACAGACTGGTTTAATGCGTAGGGCTAATTCTGCGCTCCAAGCGTTCAGGAGTAGTTTACCAACACTGGTCTGCTCCGGGCATTTACTGGTAGCTCCGGGCATTTGCTGGGCAGCTTCGAGCGTTTTGATTAATTCAGACATAAAAGTGAGGTTTGGCCGGTCGCTGGCTATCACAGCACAGGCTGCCCTGCTCAGCGACCGGAACCATTTAATTGATTAAGCTTCTCCGTTGCCGATCTGATAAACTTCTTCGACTGCTCCGCGTACTTCGCTATAGGTTACACCTTCGGGCAATTCTTCGAGGGCTTCACCCTGCAAAAGCGGGTTATAGAAATGGAAGGCTGTTTTTATATTGGCTATGTCGGTTAAGGTTTCCTGCCGGAAAATCTTCACCTCCTCAGAAAACAGCTTTAATTCGGCTGAACGCTGTATATCAGCCATTTTATAGCTGAACGTAGCAATGTAATAGGTGCCTTTGGGCTGGCTCTTGGTATACTCTTTCTTCTCGGCTAAGGCAGTAATTACCACATCAGCCAACGTCAGATCGTCATAGTATAAGGGTTCGATCAGTCGGAAAATGTTATCGACGCTGTACCCATGAAACAGCACGGAGGAAACACAATCTTTCTCATCAATAAAGAAGATTTCAGCCCAGTTTTTTGTACCCATATTCAGTATGTTATCCGTAAAAATCCTCCACGTGATAGGCTGAAAGGTGAGCGTACGCCCTAGCTTTTCCGTACCATTGATATTAAAAACGCCCTCTTTGGCATCAAAGCGATACTGGCGCGGATGCCCTTCTAAATACTTGTATTTGTTTATTACTTCTCCGGTTGACTCCCGGATAATCTGGTAAGGTTTCAGCGTTGGTTGGGCTGTGTGGCTGGTTTCCTCGGCTGAAACTTGGGCGGTCGTTGATTGCTTTGCCATGTTGGTAAATGAGATGTATCTGAAAAGTAAAAAGTGAAGAAGTGGCCGGATTAAACCCGCTCCGGCCTACGGTTATTCATTAAGCAGTCACCAGACGATCAATCCGAAACGACCGGATGTCCCCCGCTTCAAGGTCGAAATAGCGAATGACTAAAGGCTTATCAATGGCCGGGGCTGGCCGCTCCCCGATGGCTACGCGTCGGGTGCGGTCGTCTTTGATGTAGCTAAATTCGGTTGGGCCGGTTTGCATCTGACTTAGGAGCCGGACTGTAGCCCACGCTTGGGACTGTGCGATTTTGAAGGGTAGTCGAGCGGCCCGTACTAGCTGCCACGCTAAGGTGGTGGCTTGCTGGCGAATCGTTAAGGTTACAGGAGAAGAAAGCGCGATCATGGAATTGAGACGTAAAAGGGAATAGAGGAACCCAGACTTAGCCCGCTGGGTCGTCGGGCTAAGGGGTTAGTAGTAGTTTTCCAAAACCTGCTCTACCATTTCCTGCTGCATCTGTTCGGTAATGGCTGAGAGGGGAATTTCAACGCCATTAAGCCGAACTTTCACGATTTCAACCTCTGGCCCATCACCGGGATAATCGCGGGTTTGGGGTTCGCCGGGGGTGTATTTGAAATCAAAGTCGAAGGGTACTTCTTTTTCCAGTGTCATACTCTTTAAGTGCTTGAATAACAGTATAAATATAGCTGAATATTACATAAAAACAAAGAGAATTATTAGTTTTTATGTAAATAAATTAGCCAAAAAAAGGGCCAATTAAAGCCCTCTTTTCTTTTCCTTGAACGGGTGAATCAGCGATAAATACTGTTCTTTTTTTCCCCTTTCCAACCCGTTTAGCTACTGGCTTAATTGGTCTTTCCGCTCTAGGAATTCACCATATTCGAGGGCAAAGAGCCGACAATTTGCCGAATATTTCTTCCGAAGCCTGCCCAGTTGCGCACTTATTTGAAACAGGTTTTTAACGACTAGTGGCTTCTGATCAGTAAGAGCATTGACACGAACTTGTTCATCTTCCTGGGTAATAAAGAACTCGTCGCCATTGCTATCAACCAGGTAAACCACGTACGTAATCTCCAGCTCACTACCGTACTTCTCCTCACGCATTTTATCGGTACCTGTTGGGTCATAATTGGGCTGTGTCATGACTTCCCTTAATTGGTTTTAAGTTATTCCCTCAACGCATGAAAGGAGGTTAAGAGGTTGCTTTTTTGAAGTACCTTGGACAAACAGGACAAAAGTGTGGACGAACGGGACATAAGTGTGGACGAACAGGGTTTACCTTTTTCGTCCTGGATCGTTATACTACTAGAAGAAATTTTTCAACTGTGAGTAAATCCAATATGCCTAATTCGCAACCTGAAGTAGAGATCTATCGAAATGGGGAATTGATTATAACGGCTGGCAGAACAATAGATCCGGCGGCTATCGACCTGCTGAAGCGTACCATCTATGGGACAAAGGGAATTCGGTACCAACACACCAATCAGGAAACCAAAATCCACGATTTAGCCAAACCCCTGTTTTTTCACTTACGGCAGGCTGGCCAGTTGATTGGAACATACTGCCTGGATGAACGAACCCTGGATATGGGATCGGTTGAGACGACTGGTTTTTACGGCCGGTACCTGGCCGTTGATGAAGCTCATTCCGGAAATGGGTATGGTCGGCTGCTGAAACAACAGGCCGTTGCTTATGTCGAGCAGCATACCTCCTCCCCTTTCCTATTTTATTCGTTTATCGAGGGTAAGAATGCCCGTTCTATTGCCATCTCCCAGAAAGAAGGGTTCCAATCCGTGGCCACGCTGAAAACTTATTTTTTCCGGCGTTACTCCCCTACCCAGGACAACCGATTTAGCCTCGCAACGGCCGCTGATTTACAACAGATCCAAGCCCTGCTAAGGGGGTTTTATCAATCCTACCGGTTCAAAACGTTTGGCCAGATCGGCTACCAGCATCAATATTTTGTGCTAAAGGAGAAAGGCCAGATCGTGGCCGGCGTTCAGGCCAATCCCGTTACCTGGCGCTTCTACCAGATGCCTGGTGTAATGGGTTGGATATTAATGAACCTGGTGCCCCTCGTTTCAGCTTCCCGACGCTTTTTCAATCCGGCGCGCAATGAGTTTGCCGTACTGGAGGGATTCTTTTTTCAGCAAGGTCGGCCCGATCTTCTACCCGTTTTATTAGAAAGTGTCCTGGCTCATTATGGCCTTCATTCAGCCATGTGTGAGATCGATCAGCTTGATCCACTGGTGGAGCTGCTACTGCACCCATCCATGGGCTCCTTAAGTGGCTTTGAAAAAGATGTCCAAACGCACGTCCTGGTTAAACCGATCGGCCTTCCTGAGCAGGTGTTTGACACAAAATCCCCCGTTTATGTTTCCTGCTTTGATTATGCCTAAATCCACTGTGCTAGATGAGAAATGAAGAAATTGGCCTCCAGGATTTATTGGAAAGCTCCCGGCAAAAGCTGACTAAACCCTTTGCCCGAACCCAGCGAACGCTGCTGGTGATGCTCAATGCCAGCTACATATTACTAACCCCGATTTTTCTGGTTATGGAAAAATTGGCGAATGGGCATTTTGTTCCCGCTCCTATTTTAGGCTACGTCTATGCAGGGGTTGGCCTGGCGAACCTGGCCTCTTTCTTTTATAACGGCCTACTACTGCTGGGAAAACAATCGATTGTTGTTTTTAATCGAAGACTATCGCTCTCCAATGACAAACAGTTGGATATCGTCCTTCGCTGGGCTAGTCTGATCTCCATCATGATCATGAGCATCTGTCATATGCTGGGGGTAGGCAATCCCAGTAGTGATGCCATCTTAACCGACTTTGCCCTGGCTCATTCGCTCATCGTCCTATCGGCCATGCTGTTGGGGCGTCAGGCCTCCATCGTTTGGTTTGTGCTTGTTGTGGGAATTCTGGTTTACGTTTCTTTTTTTCAGAATAGCTATTCCTACCGATTTAACTATTTGACACCAACTGAATCGGCCCGGTATGAGTCAGCCCTTGCCCAACATAAACCCTGGGCTTTGGCTCGTCAACAGGAATTAAAGGCGCATTCCCTGAACCCTCCGACCATTTCCCGCTATTTCAATACCTGGTTGGTCTTTATTCTGATTGCCTTTTTTACGGCCTACTTCTTTATGAGTATCACCCTGGATGTGTTCAATGTCATTCCGACTGTGACGGAAGATATTAAGGAAGCGATCAATACCTCCAAGCGGCAGGAACTGGCCTTGGAACGGGAACGCAGCCAGGCCGAAGAACAGAAACTTCAACAACGGGAACAAACACTTCAGGCAGAATTAAGAGCCTTGAAATCCCAGATAAACCCCCATTTCCTTTACAATACCCTGTATCATTTTTACATCAAAAGTTCGGAAGCGTTGCCCGAATTAGGAGAGGCCATTTTAAAGCTTTCGGCCATCATGCGCTATAGTATGCAGGATGATTTGAACCTGGTCAATCTGGATGGCGAAATAACCTACATGAACCATTTTATTGCCCTTCACCAGGAACGCTATAAAGCGAAGCTGTTCATCAACTTTACCGTCAAGGGAATGACGTCCGAAAAAATGATTCCCTCGTTCATCTTCATTAACCTGGTGGAGAATGCGTTCAAACATGGAAAAATGAATGAGGCTGAACATCCCCTGATCATTCGAATCGAGACGACCGAAACCAGCATCAGTTTTTACTCCAGCAATTGGAAGAACCAAAAGAACCGGCCTGAGTCCAATAAGATTGGCCTGGCTAACCTTACCAGACGGCTGGATTTGACGTATGAGGGTCGCTATTCCTATACAGTTGACCAGGATGAAAATCAATACACTTGCCACTTAATTATTCAAACATAACTAACTATCACACCTTTTTATGGCTATTACCTGTATTGTCGTCGATGACGAAGAAATGGCAATCGAACACCTGCTCGGCTATATCGCGAAGGTGCCTTTTCTAAGACTTGAGGGTTCATTTACCGATCCAACTGAGGCACTTACGTTTCTGGAAAACAATTCGGTTGCCTTAGTCTTTCTAGATGTTGAAATGCCCAATTTTGCCATCGATGGTATAGATTTCATGAAGATTATGGGTAGTAAGCAGCATTATATTCTCACAACCTCGTACCCGCAATATGCCCTGCCCAGCTACGATTATGATGTCGTTGACTTCCTTTGTAAGCCCTACCCTTTCGACCGGTTTTTAAAGGCTGTCAATAAGGTTCGCGCCATGACCGAAACCGCATCCGATGAACCTGATTCGGATGATCATGGCTTTGTCCGGATTGAAGGTAAACATCAACGTATCGACTTTACGGAAATACTCTGGATCGAGAGCGAGCGAAACTATGTGTCCATTTACACGCTTAATGATCGCATTAATTTACACATTCCCATTAGCGAAATAGAAGAGGTTTTGCCCCCTAAACTGTTTGTTCGGGTTCATAAATCATACATCGTTGCCAAAAAGCGGATTGATTTGATTGAGAAAGAGCAGCTGGGCATTAAGAAAGATAGTCAAACCAGGCTCATTCCCATTGGCGAGGCTTATCGGAAAACCCTGATGCAGGCAATATTCCCCATTAAGAAAAAATAAACCCGCCTGATCAGGAGCGGGTCACGAATAATCGGTGGCGGAATGTTTATGACTGCGGCTTCTGAAGCAATTGCCGACGGTCATTAAATTCAACGCGTTCTACGGCATAAATCCGGCAGACCGGTGGATACTTAGGGCGCAACTGGTCCATTTTTTTTAGGGCCAGTTTGATGGCCTTAAATTCCTGTGGTTCCTGCGTGTCATTGGAAGCCAAGCCAATTAATTTGCCATCCGGTGCCAGGTAAAATTCTTTGCCTCCGCCATCTTCAATATTGATCACATACGTCATTTGATTGGTGACCGCCTGCTTTCCTGTTCGATCCGTCGCAAAACTAATCATTGTCGATTGGCTGATCATACACCTATCGGGGTTTTAACCCTGATTTTTGCGTTGTAGACTTCTCCGGAACTTCATCACTTTTGACTTGCTGGCTCTGGCTCGTCTGTTTCTTTTCGGCCTGAACCAATTCATCCAGGGCTGGATTTTGCGTTGACTTAATACTAATGCCTTTCTCCAGAGTCAATTCAGCCAGTGGTTTAAGAAACCCGAAATCAGTCCGTTGAAAAAGAGTAAATGAGCCGGTAAAGCCTTCGGATTCAGCCTGATTTTTAAACTGGTTAAAAGAGCGGGCCATTTTAACGGCCGAATTCCCGTTCAACAGTTCCATCCCCGATTCATCCTTGATGACAAAGCCAAATTTCTCGCCAAGCTTGATTTCCCGGGTAAGCTCCAGGTTATAATCCTTGCTAAACGATTTACTGATTTCAATGCGATGATCAAGCCGGGTTAATTCCAGAAGACTTTTGCTGACGGCCGATAAAGGACCGACCGATTCCGGAATATTCAGGACGATCTGCCCCTGATTGTGTCCAACCGTTATAAGCTGGCCATTCAATTCCTTTTTCCCCAGCGGATCTGCTTCAGGTGAAAACTGCGCCTGCACACTTTTATTATAGGCTTCAATTCGATCCAGCAATGCATCCCGCATCGGTCGGTAAGTTTCCTGCTCGGGCAATAGATAACCCACTCGATTGATACCTGCCACGGTGGACGTTAATGGAAATTTGGTAGCGGTAAGCTGCTGAACGAATTGCAGATCAAACAGGTGGCCTTTTGAATCATTATCAAACGCCAGGTTGATTTTCCAATCTGGTGCTTTATCAAACGAAGAAATGTAGCGGGTGATGGTGTTAACCTGCTGAGCCGTCAGCTGGCCACCGGTCGAGAAATAAACAGCATTGAAGGCATCATCCCCCCGAACGCTTCGAAGCTGCTTATGGGAAAGAGCATCGATACCACTCTCCAGAATAAAGAAAAGAGTGGGATTAGGGGGTGGATTTGAAATAAATACACTGCTATACCGATCGCTACCCGGCGCGTGCAGCTTCACTTTTTCACTGCGCAATTCCAGCCCGGTTACTTCTGTCGACAATCCATTGTAGTAGGGGAAAGCCACGTTACTAAACGTAATGTATTTACGGTCTGGGTTCTCTTTGACCGTCAGGAAGCTTTCGGAATGTCCTTTTTGGGGATCGAAATAGGAGACCTGAGAGACGACTTTATTAACGAATTCAGGACTATTGATCGTTTGAGGGGCAATTAGACGAGTAGTCAGGTAATTATTCGCTTCCAGGGGCCTGATATCGAAGATCTCTTTGGCAAAGGCCTGTTTGGGCTTGTCATCACTTAATTTAACCGCTGTCTGTCGGTTTCTGGTCACTTCTGATGGATCAACCCGCAGGTAATCGTAGAGTACGCCAGTCACGTTTTTGAATTCATGGTCCGCTGGCCGGTTGAACATGGAAAACACGGTGGTTAACCGGTTACGGATAAAATCAATAATGGTACCCGAATCGGTGAAATCGCCTGCGCGCTGGTAAACCTGCTTGGCGGCATCCTGAGGATTTTTGATGATGATCGTATCCTTATACTGCGCATTTTCCAATACGGGTCGGCTCTTGCCTTTGTGTACCTGGGGCTCATAGCCATAATGCAGGGCTAACTCAATGATCGAAACGTTTGCCCGGAGTTCCTGAACCGGAATCAGATTGGGAAACTGTTCCCGGAGTTCATCAAACTTTGTCATGTTGCGTGAATGGTGGAGGGGATTAGTGAACCTTTACTTTGTTGCCCGATGGCTGCTGATCCTGCTTTCCCTCCAGTAATTTTTCAACCGTTTGCCGCTGGCTGTTACTCATGGTCGGTGCACCGATGGCCACTTCCTGACTGCGGGTTAGATCGGTCTTGGCTCCTTCATTATTTTGAGCCACCTGCTGCCGGTGTTGATTGTCCGGTTTAACGGCCAGGTCGAGCCGATTTATATCCGAAAACTGTAATTCCTGCCTGGCTGGAGAAATGCTGACCGTGGCATTAAAAGGCTCACCCTGCCGGTCGATCAGCCCACTCAGGCGAACTGGATGACCGCTAACCAGTTGCAGTTGCTGATCTTTGGTCAGATCGATGCCCATCAACTTCGTGGGTAGCTGTTCGGCTTTGACGCGCCATAACTCAATCGTATTGGTTTGTTCGTCGACGCGTAAGTAGGTAGGGACGAATGTGCCGTTTTCGGGAACCAGAAACGGCCTTGGCAGAGCTCCATCCCGGTAAAGCTGCTGTTGTTCGGCGGGGCTTAACCGAACGCCCCCAATGCTTTCCGGAATCGTCAGGGCTTGCTGAAAAGGCGTTATACGAAGGTCAGGACCAGCCTCGGTCATAACTATACGTAAAGAGCCAAACATCTTTAAGTCCTGACTAAGATTAATTTCCAGGGGAACAGTCTGTCGACCCGAAAACAGGGCATCCTGAATGGCGGGAAGTTTAGCCAGTTGATCAGGTCCCCAGCCAATTTGCTTTAGCTTATTTTCAAGCTCTGCCCGGTAAGGCTCCAGCTCCCGGCGAAGGACGGCCGCCTGCTCTTCAGGGCTAAAAAAATTGTCAGACTGCGCATACTGCCAGGCGGCTTTACCCTGGAGCGAGGTTGGGGCGATGTTGTCCAAGCTATCGGCCTGCGTTCGGGCATAATTAGTGGCTGCTTGTTCCATGAGCAAAATGTTTAGGGGTGAAAGCCGAAGTTTTGGTAAATGTATAAAAATAAATTACGGTAAAAATAAAATCTGCAAATTTGTGATTCAATAGTTACATTATATGCAACTAGTTAAAATATTCTATGTTTGCTTGGGGGCCTTGCAATGCATAGGATGGCAGGTAAGTGTTGCTCAAACTAACCCGGTTAATTCGTTGATCGGTGTAGCGAGTCCTGATACGGCACAGACGTTAACCGTTGTCTATCCTGATTCAATGCTCAGAGTTTGGGATTCCCTCGAAGTCTCGATGCTGAGGGCAACCCAAACCTATCAGCAGCTAGACAGGCTGTTAACAAGCATTTCCACCCGATCCATGTATTTGGATTCGGTGCCGGCCGTCCTGCCGATTGAGGTACCGATCGAGCAGTTTCGAATTTCTTCTCCCTTTGGCATTCGTCAGCATCCGATTCACAAACAACTCCGTTTTCATGCCGGCGTCGATGTGAAGGCAGCCGCTGGAATGGTAGTCAAGGCTACGGCTCCCGGAATAGTAAGACAGGTAGGATATGATTCCGGATTAGGCGTATTTATTCGCGTACAGCATGCCTTTGGCTTTGAAACGTCCTATGGTCACCTTTCGGGCTATTGCGTTCTCCCTGGCCAGATTGTGGCACGTAGTGAGCAGATTGGTAAGGTTGGGCGAACGGGCCTGGCAACCGGCCCTCATCTTCACTACGTCATAAAAAAAAACGGGTCCGTTATAGACCCGTTTCAATTCTGCTTTTTACTGCGCCGTCGGCTCTGGCTTTACAATGTGAGTAAAGAGGCTGCTTCGGGCAATTCCGTTTCAGATCCGGGAAGATCTTTATCGTCGAAGGGTTCGTATCCCAACTCACGTAATTGAGTGGTTAGCTCATTATAACCCTTATTTAGCAGGCGGCTTAACTGGTGAATCTGATCACTGATTTTCAACAGTTCCTTTCCCGATGAGAGCATCATTGGAATGCGGCTATTATCAGCCATCATGATCCAATCGAGATTGTAACCATGGCTGCGATAAAATAGCAGCAGGTCTACCAGATTATGCGTGGTACCTAACAGTCCGGTTTCCAACCGGTACACTTTGTGCTTCTCCAGACCACACTTCTCGCCAACATCCTGAGTAGTTAGTTTGGTACCCAGTCGTTCGCTCAGGTGTTTTCGCAGGTTGATCAACCGTTCGCCAATTACGTCCGCCATTACTCGTCTCCAGTTTTTGGTTTTTTAGGAGCCTTCTTTACTTCTTTTTCGAGTCTTGCGAGTTCCGATTCGACCAGCTCATTGATGTCAGCTTTGATCTGTTTGTAATTCTCAAGTATCCTCTCTTCCAGGCTCTGCTGAGCAAATGTAGAAAAGTTGGGCAATTCTTCTACTTTCTGCTCCGACTGAAAATCCTTGTCATCGATTAATACCAGGGCATTAAAGGCTTTATTACGGCTCTCCTGCCCTTTGTTATCCGCCAATACTCCGACGACTTCTCCCTGACTTAACCGGCCAATTTTAGCGGCTGGCGCCATGTAGTTCAGCTCGGTCGAAATGCCGTGCGTCGTATCTTCTGATTGGATATTGATACTTTGTTTTTGTTGCACGTTTTTCCCTAATCGGTTCTGCATAGCTTCAGCGGTCTTATCATAGACCTGACCAGAGATGATATTACCACAGGTGTTTTTGATGACCTCCGCCTGGGTACGACCGTATTTATCTTCCAGTTGAGCAAAGTCCTGCATCGCAATGGTCACGGCCACCCGGTTTGATCGACCTGTATTGATGAGGTTTGATAAGCCAGGGCAATAAATCGTCGGTAACTCATCGATCACAACCGAGGTTTGATGCTGCTTCTGTTGGTTGATCAATTCCAGTATTCGAAAGTTATACAGACCCAAGGCCGCCCCGTATACTTTGTCCACTTTGGGATCATTGCCAAGGCATAAAATCTTTGGCTCCTTGGGGTTATTGATATCAAGCATGAAATCATTCCCACTCATGACCCAGTAAAGATTCGGACTTGACAGGCGGGCAAATCCGATTTGCGAGGAGGCCATTTGCCCCTCCAACTGATCCATAGCCCCGCCTTCATAAGCCGAAATAAATGGAGCCATATTGACCTCCAGATCTTCATAGCTGGCCAGGATCGGAAAAAGCTTCCGATGGCCTTTGTTGACCAGCTCAACCAGGTGTGGCACGGTACAGTACTTCCCACCCTGATAATTGCGTAGAAACCAGATTAACACCGTTACGTAGCTAATGGGCGATTCAACGAAGAATTCTCCTTCCTTGTCAATCCACTTTTTATTGAGGTTGAGCATGATCGCCAGTGCTGTCTGGCCAGCGCTTTCCCGGGTTGGCAGATAACTGGGATGTAAGGGGTTGCACCGGTGCGATTTCTGGTGAAACTCAAAACTGATGCAGTAAAATTTGGTGTTTTTGGCCAGGTTCTTTTTATGGCGAATCATGGCGTTGAAGGTCACCAGTGAGAGCGTAGGGAATTTATAGTCATAGACGTACATCGAAAAGCCCTTGGCTAAATGCTGCCGGATAACGCTGTTGACTATGCCGTAGGATTTACCCGAGCCGGCAATACCCATAACCAGCATCGCTCGAAAGGGAGCGGTTATGTTTAGCCAGCCTCTGCGGATCTTGCCTTTGTAGGTGTATTGCGTAGGCAGATTGACCGAATAGGGATTCTCCAGAAGCCGCTCTTCCTGAAGGAAGGTTTCATTCTCTTCATTCATTTCATCTTCACCGGGCTTGTAGTTGATCAGTCGATTGAGGCCCTGAGCGCCCTTGATGATGTAGAGAACGCCAGCGACGGTCAGTACCAGGTAACTCAGGCTAAGGCCAAAAACACCGGTCTTTTCCAGCAGCCATTCACTACTCAGCATGGGTATACTGCCGATGTACAACAGTAGTCCAAGTACAAGGTCGGTTAAAACGCCTTTTAACGTCATGGTGACTGATTTTACTCCTCGATTGGCAAAACTGTAATACCCGATACAGAACCCGCCGAATAGCTTCACCCAGTAATGATTAACCAGCTTCGGTGAATTGCGGGTGAGCTTGTCAAGCATTCCATCACTGATGGGGTGTGCCAGGTTAAAGCTGCTCCAAAACGTGTGGAGCTCGATGTACAGATGAAAGGCCAGGGCAGCCAGGCCAAACCATAATACAATTTCTGAACCTTGATTGAGTTGTTTGCGGTCGTCTCTCATGACAATCGGGGTTTATGGGCTCGTTTAAGCATTCTCTTTAATTCTTCTTCACTTTCCTGTTCATCGCCACCTCGTCCGATGGCGTACAGTAATTGTTTTACCAGGTCTAGATTATGCATAGGCTCGGGTTCCTTTTCCTGTTTTTGATTGGTGACTTTTTCGTTTTCTGATTTCGATTTTCTGACGGATTTTTCCTGATCCTCTCCCCTACTCTGTTTTTGTTTTGGTTCTGGTACTTCACGCCGACTGGGTGGGGTGTAGGTATCCCCCAGCTGAGTCTTGAGCGATCCGGCCGTAAAATTTTTCCCTAGTTCACTTCCGGTATAAATGGCCCGCTGACGAACATCGATGAACGAGATCCCGAACAGATTGCCGTCCTTACCCAGATGCGGAATCACTTCCACTCCAGCTTTGGACAGGAGCTGTTGAAATCCATCCCACGAGTTACTTGCCTTCAGGATGGGTTCAGCCAGGGATCGGAGTCTAGCCACGCGGTCCCCTTTGACTTTCTTGCCGGCATTCATCCGCCGATTGAGGGTTTCCATGATTGGCTGCAATGGCAGGCTGCTGGCGCGAAATGCGGCTCCCTGAGTGACTTTATTGCTGTCGATGGCTGAATACACCAGACCGGGTTTTTTGCCTTCCATAGCCACTTCTGTGGCCTTCACGTTGTAAATGCCGAGCAGCTGATTGAACTGGGTAAAACTGCTGAAGGTGAAATCCTTTAAAACGCCATTGACGACGGCCGATATATCCCGTTTCAAATCCCCTTTGCCGTACTCTACCGGTTGCAGCTGATCACGCTCCGGGCGGAGGGTAGCTTTCTCGGCAACCTGCAAACCAAACTCTTTCTCCATATCCTGGCGGAGCTTGTTGGATCGTTCCCGTTCGTAGGTGTCAGGCACCTTCTTGCCGGCACTGTCGACCCGAACCGATACGATGTGCAGATGTGGATGATCCGTATCAAAGTGCTGATAAACGACATAGGGCTGTTTGCCATAACCTAATCCATCCATGTACCGATCGGCGATGGCCAGCATCTCCGCTGGTGGTAGCTTCTCTCCCTGAGCCAGGGATAAGCTGGCGTGGAATGTTGGCTTTTTGATCTTCGGATTTAGCTCCGCCTGCTGTTCCAGCTTGGCGGCTACCGTGGCTAAACCAAGTTCCTGCACCGGCAATTTTACACCCCGGTAATTGCGCACAGCCAGTCGTTCTGCTTCCCCCTTCCCAACCTTATTTTCGTTATAATAAACGGCCCCGGTAGGCGAACTCCCACTACTGATTCGAACGACCATTGGGCTTTCAGTAAACTGGTTGAGACTCGCCTGATAGGATCTGCATGAGCTGTTGCAACTGTTCATCGATGCGGCTCATATTGCCAGCCATACTGCTGACGTCACGTTGTAAATCGTGGTAATCCGTTGTGCTGTTAATCCGCTTTGAGGACTGATTAATGTTCACGCCAATGCGCAATAGATCGGCTCTCATCTCAATCAGAAGTGACAATGCATCGTCCTGATAGGAGTCCAATTGGGTCTTCATGAGCAGAGGTTTCTGCAAACAAACGTCCCGAATGAAGGCGGATAAGTCTTTGGCTTTTGTTGTTGATTTACGTTCCTTAAGTAGCGTATATTCCTGTTGATTGAATCGAACGGTAACTTTGAAGTCACTCCGTTCCTCTTCTGGCAATTCGGGTCTTCCACCCCGATATAATTTGTTTTCCATAGCGATTTTTGATTTAAACAGGCCGACTTCGGAGGCCTGTACGTGAATGCCCACTTTTGGGGTGGGCAGAGGTTTTTGTCCGACAAAAACACATCTTGCTATCGTAACACGATCCTTTTTTCAGGTGCAGAATTTGTAATCGCAGGGGGGCTTTTTGAGGCTCTTTTTTTTTGAGTTTACTTGTAAACTTGTAAAATAGTAAACTACGTTACAGGATTCTGCGTGTGAGTACAGGGCAACACGTAAATAAACTAGTTGACTTGTAAACTGATTTACTTCTTACGGTCTTACGTCCTATACGCCAACTAGTTACGTACTTTACTTGTAAATTTGTGAATTACGTAATTGATTTACTTCTTGCGTAATTACGTAATTAATTATCAAGTAAATTTGTAAAGTTGTAAAATATGTAATTCCTTTGCCCCCGTTATCAAACATAAACCTTCATGCACACCCCTACTCCAGAGTCCCAGCCGGTGACTGCTGCCCAGCCTTCAGGCACCCCTACTATACTTGCTTTCGCCACCCAAAAAGGTGGAATGGGAAAAACAACGTTGTCCGTTTTGGTCGCGTCCTGGCTCCACTACAAACGGGGTATCAAGGTAGCTTTGCTGGACGTCGACGGCTCACAGTTATCGGTCTATAATCAGCGGCTCCGTGAAGTTGAAAACATGGATGACGAGACCACAGCTCGGCTCGATGAGCAGGATATCGAACCCTACGCTATCCTATCGGGAAACCCGCGAAACGTGCCTGGCCTGCTGGCCAAACTCCCCGCCGATGTGCAGCTGGTGCTGATCGACATGCCGGGTAACATCGACGTCGACGGATACGATTTGGCCATTGGCAAACTGGATTATCTGCTGGTACCTATGGAGACCTCCGAATACTCGGTGACCACTGGCTTTAATTTTCTGACGGCGATCAAACAGGTAGGCCTTTTGCCAACCGATCGCTGCCGTGTCGTCTGGAATAAGTACAAGCCTTCCCGGGATGGCGAATTAGCGGATCAGCTGGAGGAGCGGTTTGCCCAGTATGGATTTGCTTGCTTGAAAAGCCGGATTCCTCAACGGGACTCCTATCAGGATCAAGGTAACCGCTCGACCTTATTTCCGATGCCGACGACTTACCTGAGGAATAGTGGCCTCAAAGACCTGTTTACTGAAATCGAATCGTTATTACCAAATCTTCAGTCCCATGAATAAAAAGCCTAGCCTTTCTGATGTAGCTCGCGAAAACAATTCAAAACGCGTCAGCAAGTTTGCCAACTCCATTGTCCCAGCCGCTCCGGAAGTAAGTAGCCAGCCGGTAGAAAAAGAAGTGGAAACAGCACCCTCGGCCGTGGCTCAGCCAATCCCCGCACCAGCGCCCGCCGTTGAGCCAGTAGCCCTGGCCAGTACACCGGCAGTCGCCACTGTTCAGGCCGAAGTAGCTCCAGTGGCTAAAGTTGCCCGGAAGCGGAGCGGTACGTTGTCCATGGATGATATCCTTGGACCAAAGGCACCCGAAGAGGAAACATTTGCCAAGATGACCCGGATTGCGGAGAAACATCATGAGCTCCTTCGGGAGATTGCTTTCAAGCACCGCAAACCCATGAATACCATTCTGTATAACCTGCTGGAGGCTCTTGATCAGACCTATCAGCGTGAACAACAAAACCATGCTTAGTCAATATTCCTGGGGAGATCTTATTAAAGTAGTCCTCGTCGCACTCATCATTTATTACGCCTACGTACTGATCAAGTACTACCGGGAAGATATCCGGGAATGGATCAGCAATCGGGGCAATAAACCGGAAACGCAACCCAGTACGGATGAATCGGAAGAAGCTGATCATTCAGAGCTTTATGCGGTTAGTCATTACGCACCCGTGACTGGTCATCAGTCTGAGCCGGCACCTGCTCCTAAAGTGGTGCCCGAACCTGAGCTCACTTCGCAAGGCAGAACGTACCAGGCTCCTTCACCAACCGTTTCGACTACGCAGGCTCCCGAGCCGGATCTGAATGGCATCGCTCTTGATCAGGATGAACCGTCTGAATTCAGTATGCCTATTCTGGCTGATGTTGAGCGCCCTGCTGAACAATCGGTAGCGGAGCTGATCAGCGCTGCCCAGCGACTTCAGGCTAATGACGAGGGGGTATTGATAGCGGATGATCCAACCGACGTGGTTGCTGCTAATCTGGCTGAGGTTATTAACCAACAGCAGAACCATTCCGCATTTGCTGGCCTTGCCTTTACCCGTTAACTACCGTATCGATCATGATCCTGACGACACTCAATTTCTGGAGCATCCTTGCCCTGATCTTCTGCGGGGGATTACTCGTAGTTGCTTTCCGGCTGGCCTGGTGGCTAGCCCTTGGTACTGAACGCGTGATCGCCTTTATGACCCAGAGTGGAATGCATGCGCCGGCGAAACTTTTGCTGGCTATTCTGATCGGCTACGATGAGCAGACCTATCATAAATCGCGCTTTATCTTCTGGAATCAGGCGCAGGTTCGGTTTGCTATTTTATGGGGTAGTTTCCTTTTGCTGGCTGGTCTGCTGGTGCTCCTCCATCAGGAGCACATCATTGGACCAATCGGACTAACCTGGCTGCTGGCCTTCGCGCTGTACGTCGGCTTTCGCTGCCTGGTATATTGGACTCGTCCCAAGGCTCCGCTTATCTATACAGAAGAGCCTTCTTTAAAGTCGTTGATTCAAGATGTCAATGAACGTTCCTCGTTTTCAAAACGGTCTGGTCGACAGCTGATCCGGCGCTATGATTACCTGGATGAGTTGTTTGCCGAAGCAGCGTAAGCGTATTTCGTTTAGGAGTTTCCCAAAGGCCAGACCGACATGTCTGGCCTTTTTGTTTGCCCTAATCTGCAATCCAATAAAGCAAAAGTAATAAATTCTATAACTGTAAAAGTAAAAATATACAATAGATGTATTTACATGAATAATATTCTATATCAACAACCGTATAATAAACCTATTTTTGGCTTTCAAATCGGATAGGGTAGGGGATAGGCGTAAAGAAATTCAGTAATTTAGATTTTATAGATAATAGTTAAAATACTGATAGTTAGAATATTGTATAAAATATGGCCTTTTCAGGACAAATAATTATTATTTATATTTTACTGAATTTAAAATTTACATGTACTTTAGTTGCAGAATCTATACTATTTCTGATTTTTAAAACTAAATTTTTACCAACTCCTTCAATTTATGCGTAACCGCAAGATTACTTTGGGTATGCAGGTTGCCCTGACGGTTGACCTGATGTTTATGACGATGCTGGCAGATGCCCAGCAAGGTAATGGTGCTGCTGCACTGAACACCACGGCTACAACCATCCGCAGTTACGGCACGGCGGCCCAGACCATTATTCTGGCTTTGGGGGTAGTCATCGGCTTGATTGGTGCTGTCCGGGTGTACAGCAAAATGCACAATGGTGATCCCGACACGCAGAAAGCCATGGTAAGCTGGTTTGGTGCGGCCCTCTTCCTGGTCGCTGTCGGCGCTATTCTAACCAGCTTCTTCGGTTAATGCTGGAAATCAACAAGGGTATCGGAAAGCCCGTAGAATTTAGGGGATTAAAAGGCACGTATCTGTATTTATCAGCTGGCATTATTGTCAGTAGCCTGGTGCTCGCCCTGATCCTCTACGGGCTTTTTGGTCTAAACACCTACCTGGCCACGCTCATTGTGGTGGGCAGTGGGATAGGTGGGATCTGGTACTGCATGCGACTTTCCGCAAAACACGGCGTATCGGGCCTCCTCAAGCTCGAAGCAACCCGCAATCAGCCTAAGGCAATTCTTGTCACCTCTGCCAAACCATTCGCCCAACTCCGTGAAACTAAACGCCCGAAGTCTCGAAGCCGCTCTACCACTACTGGCCGTTGAGAACAACTGCCTGGTTAGTAAAATGGCTGATATTACCGTTGGGTTTCGGCTGAACCTGCCCGAAATCTTTACGCTGTCAGCTGACGATTACCGATCGCTGCACAATGCTTTAACCAAGGCTATCAAGCTCATGCCGATTGGTACCTTGATTCATAAACAGGACTGGTTTATTGAGGAAAAATATCAACCCGATCATGAGCAGGGGGATGACAGTTTTTTAACGCAGGCTTTTCAGCGGCACTTTGTCGAGCGGCCGTTTCTGAATCATCATTGCTATCTCTACATTTCCAAACTACCCAAGTATCGACAGAAGCAAAAGAGCAATCAGCATTCACTGACCAAGCGTCGACTGGTGCCCAGGGAACAAATGACCCAGCGTGAGTTGCAACCCTTCTTCGATGCCATATCTCAATTCGAACGAATCCTGCTGGATGGCGGCATAACGGCCGTACGGCTAACCGATGAGGATCTGGTTAGTAAGAAAGGGGATAGGGGTATCGTTCCCAATTATTTCCGGCTTCAGCCCGATGGGACCAAGAAAGTGATTCTGGAAGACTGGGACATCGACGGCCGGGTACGTATTGGCTCCAAAGAGGTTATGTGCTTTACGATATCGGATGCCGAGACGATGCCGCAGGTAGTCGAGGTGATGGCCAATTATGGGCCACTTTCTTCGGATAGTACGCAGTTTGCTGTCGGCAACGTCTTGCCCGTTGGCTTAATGCTTCCTTGTAACCATGTCTACAATCAGTACATCTGTCTGGATGACGCACAGGCTGCCCTCAGGGAGTTCGAACAGACGGCCCGGCACCTGAATTCCCTTTCGCAATTTTCCTCGGAAAACGGGATTAACCGGGACTGGACACAGCGGTATATTCAGGAAGCCATTCAGAATCAACGCACGGTTTGCCGATCACACTTCAATGTGATGGTCTGGACCGAAAAGCCGGAACAACTCGATTACCTGCGGGCCCGTACCTCTTCGGCTATTGCTCAGCTGGATTGTCTGCCCAAGCAGAATTCGATGGATGCGGCCCGGCTCCTGTGGGCAGGCATACCAGGGAACGCGGGTGATCTGCCGTTCGATGAAACGTTTTACACCTTCGTCGAGCAGGCCGTTTGCTTCTTTAACCTGGAGTCGGTTTACCATTCTTCTATTTCGCCCTTTGGTATCCGGCTCTGTGATCGGCAGGGAAAACCGGTCTGGGTGGATCTGTCGGATGAGCCAATGAATAAAGGGTGGGTAACCAACCGCAACAAGTTTGTGATTGGCCCTTCCGGATCAGGGAAATCCTTCTTTATGAATCACCTGGTACGCCAGTACTATGAACAGGATACGCACATTGTACTGGTGGACGTCGGCCATTCCTACCGGGGTCTTTGTGAGCTCGTGCGCCGTAAAACGCGTGGTAGGGATGGCATCTATCTGACCTATGAAGAGGATAAGCCCATTACGTTCAATCCCTTCTATGTGGAGGATGGCTTTTATTCGATTGATAAAATAACCTCCATAAATACGCTTCTTAAAACACTCTGGAAAAACGAAACCGAAAGTTTCTCCAGAACCGAAGAAGTAGCCCTTTCGGATGCCGTCGAGGAGTTTATCAAACAGGTGAAAAAGAAGAAATCAGAGGCTTCGTTTAATGGCTTTTATGAGTACTGTAACGACGTTAATGGCTTTCGGGCATTCCTGAAGGAAAAGAAGTACACGGATAAATATTTCGACATCGAGCAGTTTATCATCACCATGCAGCCTTTTTATAAGGGTGGCAAATATGACTACCTGCTCAATTCGAATATGAACGTGGACCTACTGAACAAGCGGTTCATTGTCTTCGAGCTGGACAACATCAAAGATCACCCGATCCTGTTCCCGGTGGTGACCCTGATCATTATGGAAACCTTCGTTTCCAAGATGCGACGCCTGCCCATTGAGATACGTAAAATGATGGTCATCGAGGAGGCCTGGAAAGCGATCGCTAAAGAATCTATGGCTGATTATATCAAGTATCTGTTCAAAACGGTTCGTAAACACTTTGGTGAAGCCCTGGTGGTGACTCAGGAAATTGATGATATCATTGGCAACACCATCGTCAAAGATGCCATTATCAACAATTCGGATTGCAAGATCCTACTTGATCAGAGCAAGTATCAGCACCGCTTTGAAGAGGTTCGTCAGCTACTGGGTCTTTCCGAAAAACAGAAGCAATTGATTCTGTCCGTCAACAAGGACAATGACGGCCGGCGTAAATATAAAGAGGTGTTTATTGCCCTGGGAGCCCGGGCCAAAGTTTATGCCACGGAAGTAAGTCTGGAGGAGTATGCCGCCTATACTACGGAAGGGCCTGAGAAGTCAGAGGTTATCCGACGAACCAATCAGAATGGGGGTGATATCCAGGTCGCCATTGTCGATTTCGCGGATGCCAGGCGCAAACCTGAACTGGCCTGACGGATGCTAAGCAAGAAGGAATAGTCTATCTGTAAGGCACTTATAGGAATCGTCCTTTTTGCAGGCAAGTAAGCTTTGGTTGCTTTTGATCCCTCTCGTTTACCGGATCGACATAAGCCCGGTTCATCTTTATTTATCTCCCTTTTATCGACATGATTTTACTACAAATACCAGGGGGTGGCGCTTACGTTGACTATGGCTTTTACCAGAAGTTTTCGTCCATGGAAGCGGCCATCACC
Organism: Spirosoma agri; assembly: GCF_010747415.1. Taxonomy (NCBI): domain Bacteria; kingdom Pseudomonadati; phylum Bacteroidota; class Cytophagia; order Cytophagales; family Cytophagaceae; genus Spirosoma; species Spirosoma agri. The sequence goes on from NZ_JAAGNZ010000006.1 coordinate 83,281, forward strand.
ACGGCTTACACCGAAGTGCAGCAGGGGATGGGCAACCTGGGCGCAGTGGCCTCGTCCATTGCCGCAATTGCAGCAACCTTATACATCGGGATGCGGGTGCTGGGGCATTTTGCCCGGGCGGAATCCATCGATGTATTTCCCCTGTTGCGGCCCTTCGCCATCGGCTTTCTGGTCCTCAACTTCACCATTGTCACCGACTTTCTGGACGCGTTGATCAAACCGGTGGAGGTCGTCACTCAGAATATGATCGATGTGCAGACAACGCGCATTCAGCAACTGGAGCAAATGCGCATGGAAAAGCTGGCTGAGAAATTGAATCAGTTAGACAAAAAGATTGAGGAGGTTAGCATGTGGACCGCAACAGGGCAATACATGTCCTTGTTAATTGAGAAAATGGGCATCTATTTGAATCAGGGATTTGATCAGATGCTGAAGAATCTGTTCTATGCGCTCTACCTGGCTGCCCGATTAGTCATCCTGACAACCCGAGCCTTCTTTTTAATTGTCCTGACCATCATTGGTCCGCTCTCGTTTGCCCTGGCCATTTTCACCGGGTTTCAGGATAGCCATTTGATGTGGATTGCCCGGTACGTGCAGATCTCGCTCTGGTTCCCCCTGGCTAATATCCTGGGTACGATTGTTACGTTCCTCCAGGGCAAAGTGATCACCCTTCAGTATCTGGAGCTGGTCAATAACGTACCCGACGAGGCCCAGAGTGGTGAGCTTATTTACATGGTCTTTATGATCATTGCTACGCTGGCTTACTTCACCATTCCTACTATTGGCTCCTACATCATTTCATCGTCCGGCGTCGGCAGTGCCCTTCAACGGATGACGAATATGTCGACGGCTATGGTCATGAATGGAGCGATGCCGGCAGCGGGTCATATGGGTGGGGCTGCGATGGATGTAGGCAAAGCTGGGGCGGGTGTTGTTGGCGGGGCTGCTATGATGGGGCTGGGGGCAACCCTGGTAGCGGCTCGGGCGGTCGGACAAACAGCCTCTAACTACGGCTCCTACTATGGGCAAGCCGTCAAACAGGAATACAACAATATGAGGAACATCACCAAAAATCAGGATTAATCATGGCCACTCAGGATCAAACCTTTTTTAAATCCCTTCGGAATCTGGAGACTTCGTATCGCAACATCCGCATACTGGCCTTTGTCAGTGTGGGTGCCTTTACCCTGATTGCCATAGGAAGCCTGGTATTTGCTTACACGGTCAAAACGGATTCGGAAAGTAGGATCTACGTCGTTGAGCAGGGGAAGTCGCTTATAGCCGCTTTACGTAACGATGTCCGGGAGAATCGGCCGGTAGAAGGTCGTGACCACATCCGACGGTTCCACGAATTGTTTTTTACGCTCGATCCTGATGCCAAAAGCATCGAGGAGCATATCAATGAAGCGCTGCCCTATGCGGATGAGAGCGTGTCACGACTCTATCTGGATACCAAGGAGAAAGGGTATTACAGCCAGTTAATTCAGGCCTCGGCTTCGCAGGAAATTCAGGTCGACAGCATTCAGCTGGATCTGAATCAATACCCCTATCACTTCCGAACCTATGCCCGGCAGCAAATCATTCGCCTGACCAACATCACGGTTCGTAAGCTGGTCACCAGTGGGTATCTGCGGAACGTCAGCCGTTCGGAGATCAATCCGCACGGGTTTCTGATTGAAAAGTTTGCGGTGGTCGATAACACAGATATTGAAGAACGCCTGCGCCAATGAGACACATCGCTAACCTGATCACCAGGATGGGGGACTTCCTGATGAAGATCTCCGATGGCGCGCGCAAAGCCCTTGTTTTCGGGCTCATGCTCCTGCTGGGGGGTGGGGCAATTTACAAATTGATTATCAGCATCGACCGGCTTAATCAACCCATGCCAGCGGCCACTCCTCAGCAACTTATTGAGCCCATGCAGCAGCTCTTTCTGCAAACCGCAACGAATGCCAGTCAATATCAACAAGCTCGTCAGCAGCAATTAAAGCATCTGGATAGCCTGGCTAAGCAGTATTCAACGAAAAAAAGCCCTCATCAACCATGACCATAGCCCTATCATCAACGCACAGTGACGATGCGTTCTTTCGGAAACGGAAGGCCATGCTGGTTTTTCCCTGGATCGTACTTCCCTTCGTATTTGCTTTGTTCTGGATTTTAGGAGGAGGAAAAGGGGAACGGTATAAAGCTGAAGAAATAGCCGCGGGTAAGCCTGGAGCTGGTGGCTTTAATGCCAATGTGCCCAATGCCAAAACGGGTAAAATTAACGGCCGTGATGTGGAAGGCCCTGGCTACGGTAAAGCTGCGGTTGGCCAGGTTCTCTCCAGCTTCAGTAATACGCGCCGGGATTCCGCTACTGGAGGGTTAAAGGCGATCCCGGTGAATAATGCCGGTACTTCGACTGAACATCGATCCAGTTTGGCAGTTGCGGCTGCACCGGTCTCTAATCCGGGCATAACTCATTCCTATACAGCCGCTCCAACCAAACGGGCAGCTAACCGGAAACGAGTGGAGAAGCCAGGTGGCTATTATTATGATGCGCCAAAGGGCAGTGCCTATTATACCGGTACGGATAAGCAGCTGGAGTCTCAAATGCGGGCCTATGAGACGAGTCGGCAAACTCCTCCGCCAAATCCGTATGCTACTCAGGCATCCATGCTACAACCTGCACAGGCCGGCTCTGAAGAAAATGCAGCGGCTGTTCGGTTAAGCGATAACTTAACCGCTAGTCGGTTGTCCGATCCGGTTGAGGCTGAAAGTCCTTTTTTAACGGCGCCAACAGGTGGTTCCCGCAAAGAGCCTTCCCGCGCGGTCCTGAGTGGTGGTAACTACGGCCAGAAGAAAGTCATTGCCTGGATGATCCCCGTTGTAGTGCACGAAGATCAGGCGATTCATGATGGCCAGCAGGTGAAGCTGCGGCTACTCAAAGAGATTACGGCCGATGGCGTTACGATTCCCACTAACACAATTCTGCACGCGATCTGTCAGCTGTCGGATGACCGTTTACGGCTAACGGTACGAAGTCTGCAACTGGGTGGCCAGCTCATTCCGCTCGATCTGGATGTCTATGATACAGATGGGTCAATGGGCGTAAACGTACCGGGTTTGTCGCGCCAGGCCAGCGGTCAAATTCAATCGTCAGCCATTCAGGGAATACAACTTCCGGGAGTTGGTGGGCTGGTTAATAACGTCGCCAATCAAGCCCGGATGAGTGCGTCAAATTCCGTTCGCCAGACCACGATCCGGCTACGTGCTGGCTATAATCTGTTCCTGAAGGCGCAATAACTTCAGTTGAATAATTAATCTAAAGGTTAAGAAATAATCAACTAAAGTGTAAAAATGTATCCAGAGTTTAAGAAAAACGTCCTTTTCAATTCACCAAACACGCAGGTATCAGCGATGAAAAAGCGGTTTATTCTACCCTTCTGCCTAGCTTTGGCCACGGCCCCAGTGATGGCACAATTGGCTTTTGTGCTGCCCATGACTAATTCAACGATTCGGCCTTCCTATGCCCTCCAGGTAAGCGCCAATAAGACCACACACATTATTTTCCCCTACGAGATACGCTATGCCGATTTAGGCAGTAAAGACATTGCCGGCGAAGCGGTGGAAAAAGCAGGAAACGTCTTTCGGTTGAAAGCCATGCATCAAAACCCGTTCATGGAAACCAACCTGACGATTGTTACGGCCGACGGACGACTGTTCAGCTTTGTGGTCAGCTATAAGGATCAGCCTGATGCAGTGACCTACGATCTGACGAAGGTGCTGCTCGATGGCGATGTATCAAAGTCAGCCAAGGTAAGCAGTGGTTCGCAGGCTAGGTTAGCCGATAACCTGAACCGTCAGGGTGAGCTGGCCATGCACAGCCGCCGGAAGATTCGTCATATCGGCTATAAAGCGCAGGGTATGAATCTGTACCTGCGAAACATCCTTTACAAGGACGATGTGATGTACGTGGTATTGGGTATGGAAAATGACTCCAAACTCGATTATGGTATTGATTACCTGCGTACCTACGTCATGCAAATGAAGAAAGTAGGAGAGAGCTCAGCTACTCAGGATGTGCCGGTCGATCCAATTCGTGTTTTTGATGCCAGTGAGATGGTTATTCCCCGGCATGATGAGCTTACCAAAGTCATCGCCATCGAACGGCTGACGCTCGAAAAAGACCGTCGCCTGATCGTCCAGGTAGGGGAGGAAAGTGGTGGACGTCAACTCACGATTTCCATTGGTCCCGAAGAACTTGCAACCGCTCGTCCCCTGTAAATGCAGTCTATTTTTCCTCGTACTCAAACCACTTTCCATTATGCTTAAGCGTTTCTCAACCTTATCCATTATGTTTAAGCGAGGTAGCCTACTGATCGGTATCCTACTTTGCCGACAATCTATAAAGGCCCAAATTCATCAGGCGGGTCAAACAACCATCGAACTTTCAGCCGGTATTGTCGACGGTTTCAAGCTGCCTGGTAAGGATAACTTCGGCGTCTTTGGGGGATTATCCTACAGTAAGTACAAATCCCTGAATACGTACTGGAAAGGCACAGTGCACCTCAATCAGAAATTCTACGCCTACGATAAAACGCTGGTGCCAGTATCGCAGTGGTTAGGTGAGGCTACGTATTTCACGCGGGTGATGGGGCTGATCAATCGCTCCTGGGTAATTAACGTTGGCGGTGGTGTAGCCGGTGGATATGAATCCATTAATCAGGATCGGGGTGAGGTGCAGGGCGCTACACTGTGGAATAAATCCGAATGGATTGTCGGCCCAACACTGGCCATTGAAGGGGAATACATTTTGACTGGTCGTACTATTCTGGTCGTACGGGCTCAGGAATACTATCTGTTTCGCTCCAACATCATTCCAACCCGCTTCAATCTGGGTGTCGGTATTAAATTCATTTTAGACACGGACTCCGAATACAAATGAAATATCTCATCTACCTCGCGCTGATCGCGCTGATCATAGGCTGCCAATCGGAATCTTTAGATATTCGGGCAAACTACCGAATCAAGTTAAATGCGACCGATCCAGGGGTTAAGCTTAAAGTACATCAACGCTACGCATTACCACTGGAGCTACTGACAGACTCTTATTACTCGGAATACGGCTACCAGCTTCAATTCTATCAACAGGCTGGTTTGGGTCGGCTAGAAAAGGGTAGCGATTTGGAACAATTAGCCGTCCTGCAGAAAGTGGGTGTTCCCATACCACTTGGTAAATCATCCTGGCAGTATACTCCAGAGGCAACCGGTACCTCTCAAATTGTCTTGATCGCTCAACAGGAGCGGGGCTATACCCAACCCGATACAGTCCGTTTAAATTTTCAGGTCGAACCCTAACCGATAACACGTACTCAAGTGAAAAGGCTTATACGTTTCCTACTCAATAGCAACCGGGTCCTGCCTGAAGCGTTCCGGGCCATTCTCGTAGCAGGATCATCCCAATCAGGCAAATCTTCCTTTAGGCCGTAATCAATCTTAAATCAAACCAGATATGAAAACTCTTTTTATTCCCATTCTCTCCCTGTTTTTAATAAGTAGCTCCCTGGCCAATGCCCAGAGCGCCGGGGATGTAATGAATATTGCCCTGAAGGGGGATGCCAATACCGAACAGGCGGCTAAGCTGGAGCTGATCCGTATTCTCCAGGAGCGGCTCAATAAACTAACCGTCGCTCAGCTCAACTCCCGGGTATTAGTCTCCACCGGCGTAAAGAATTATTACAAGGTTGGCGAAATCTTGCAGATGCATGATAAGATGTGGGGTCTGCGGGTGCAACTGACCAATGAAGCAGATGCCCTGGCTAAAGCGAATCCGGGCTTTGGGGAAGCGGGAAATAATTTCGTCTGGACCTACATGCGACAATTCAACGAAGCCATGAGTACTGCCGGAGCGATCAAAACCCAACTGGGTGTTTTAATCAAAGATGGTAAGCCAATCGCATTGCCCCCGATGCCCACGTTCAGTATTTCGCCAGCCTCTTCCGTAGATGATATGGTAGGCTCCTTTTCCAGTACCATGAACGGCATTATGGCCTCATTTGGGATTAAATCACAGGACGATATCAATAACCTTTCAACGGATAAAAAGGCTGCATTTGACAGTGCCGTAGCAGCTGCAAAAGCTGACTTTGAAAAGAACCTCAAGGAATCGATGGCTTCTACAACAAAGTCTTCCCTCACTCTGTTAGGCAATGTCGTTGGCACCTTAGTTGGCATACCAGGCGCGGGTACGTTGATTGCTGGCCTGGCCAGTGGTAACACCAGCGCTATATCTGGTTTAGTAGGTTCTATCGTTGATAAGTTTGCGATACCCGATGAATATTATGACTCGGAGACCTTGAAGCTTACCGATGCTGAACGGCTTAAAATGATCGATGAGTTGCATACGCGTATATCTGAATGCTTTCAGAAGGGCATGGCCCTTCGGGCAAACATGAACTCAGAGGTGAAGAAACGCTATGAGAACATTACGCAATCGCGCAATGAAACGATTTTATACGGACCTAAAAAGTAGCGACCGTCGCACGGTTGGAAAGGGAAATGAAAGGATACGCCAGTTATGTCATCGCGTTAGTGTTAACGGTAAGTTTATGGACCTGTGGTAAGAAAGATCCCGATCCACAGCCGCAGCTACCCGGTTACCTCCGAATACCAGCTACCTTGACCGGCTATGTTGGTTCGGGCCGTATTGCCATCAGCGGTGGACTAAACCTACTGGCTGAAGGTCCAGAGGCTCAGGATGCCTCGACAAAGACCTATACGGGTGTATCGGGCAAAATCGTTATCGGGGATATCACGGCCAATTTCACCGTTGGGCAGCCCAGGGCGTATAAGGAGACCTCGTTCGTTCCGGATGCATATAAATCCAGTGGCCAGCTTTTGACGATCCACGCTATTGAGCCAGGCACTTACCCAATGGGCTTTGAAACCAAGCCAACGCCTACCGGCGCGCAGGCAGATCTGATCCTGAACCTGCCCGGCCCTCAGCTGTACCAGGCGAGAAACGGTACGTTAACCATTGCCGAGTCGACACTCATCAAAACAGAGGGCGTTGATAAGCTCTACCGCATTCAGGGTACATTTCAAACCGCCCTGTTTGGCACAGGGGTTGGCCTTCCTTCGACCAAGGATTACGCCGTTACCGGCACATTTGATTTGCTGTTACTCGAATAATACGGCCTTACCCAGACCTTTCTATGGTTCCTATATTTTTACAGAAACGCCGACCTGGTGGCCAGGTTGCCCGGTTACTTGTGACCCTATTTATTCTCGTGTTTGCTGTTGGCTTTTCGTTACTCCTTTCGCTGGTAGTCGTCGAACGCAGTTTCAGCCGGGATACTAAGTTGATCCTGATAACGATTGTTTTAGTTTTAACGATGCCAATACTTGGCCTTTTTGAACGACTTAGGCGATAGGGAAGATTTGTCTGAAGCTCTTTACAAGTTGGGCAATTGTACTGAACTTAGTAGTATCAGATACAGTATATTTCGTGCTATAATATAGGGTAATTTGTAAACTTGTTAATATGTAAAATGATAAACAAATTAACAAGTTCACAAATTGACAAGTTTACAAAGATTTTACATTTTAGTATAATACTGGGTAGTTTTGGGGATAGGGGAAAAAATCTTCATTTGCCTCAAACAATGCAAAAGGCCATTGCACAAATAGAGCCTTATTTGAGAATCAATAATTAATTCATTCAACACAAAATGAGAGATTTACGCAATATTTTTGCTGACTATACCTCTATACTAGCCATTTTTGTTGTATGCCTAAAATAGCATTACTGATTATCGATATGCAAGTGGGAGCTTTAGAATGGGAAAACCCACCTTTTTATCAAATGGGCATCCTCGTTCAGCGGTTGAAACAAGTACTTGACAAAGCCAGGACAGCAGGCATCGCCGTTTTCTTTGCCCAACACCACAACCCAACTGGGTTTCCTGCGTATGGCAGCCGAGAATGGGAACTGATTGCTGAAATGACTCCTCAACCCCAGGAAGTCGTCATTCATAAAACGACCCCAGACCCATTTCTTAATACCTCGTTGGACCACCAATTAAGCCAGTTAGGCGTTACTCAACTGGTGGTTGGTGGCATTCAAACCGCTGACTGCATTGATACCGCCTGTAGGCGAGCGTTTAGTCTTGGTTACCAAGTCGTCTTATTAAAAGATGGCCATACTACGTTCGATTCTTCCATCTTGAGCGCACGGCAAATTATCGATCACCATAATCAAGTAATGGCAGATTGGTTCGCAACGGTCGTAGACACAGAAGCGGTCGAATTTAAGTAATGGCTATCGATACAGTAATCGCTCTTCTACTATTCAAACTATTTAGTTTGACAGGCTTTTATTTTTGCAACAGCCACCTATTGTATGTTAAGATAGTTTCGCAATATAAGCGCAGTAAGGTTAGTGACTTTATATGAGTTGACTGGCTTTCGCGTGCGCCCCATCAGATTCGTTTCTCAAAGGATTTTTCTTCACCAACACGTGGCTACTCTGTCCTTTTAAACGCCTGATTCAGGAGCAAGTAAACCTCCCTCGTCTCAATCAGGAGCGTTTTTTCAGACGCGGAAATGACGGCATTCCAGGCCAGGTTATGTGCGCACACCTTCATTTCCCTTGACCTTAGGAATTTTCCTCTCGAACAGTATCAAGTATTTCCTCCGCCAGCCTTTGAATCCGCTGCTCAATAACTTGTAAAGGCTGTCCTGTTTCTTTAGCGATCCGCTCGGCTTCAAGCTGTTCAAGCACCCGTAAATGGGCTTGCGTTACTAACAGCAACTCCTTTAATTCAAGTATATCCAGGTGCATTTTCGGATGGTTAAGTTTACAGGTGGTAAGTTAACATGAATGCTCATTCGTCTCAGGTTGGAGCGTATTACGAGATTAAGGCAAATGTTATTTATCTGCTTACCCCTCGTCTACATGGCTGTCTAAACCACTATTCATACCGCAAAGCCCGCACTGGATTCGTACGAGCCAGCCGGATCGCATGA